>DAIQQI010000162.1:0-7427 GCA_036786925.1 Steroidobacteraceae bacterium | reverse complement strand
GGGCGTGCCGGTGCACTGTCTGCGGCTCGACAGCCTGCCGGCGGAATTTCCGGTCGTCGATCCGGGCGCCGCTGCGAGCTTGACCAGCTCGATGTCGCCCGCATGGGAACGACTGCTGTCGCAGCTCACACCTGACACGGTGGAACTCAAGCCGCTCTAGTCATGCGCCCCGGTCGAGCCGGCCCAGGCCCGCTAGAGCCTGGCGTGATCCGCCAGCACATGCGTGACCAGCACCGTGAGCTTTTCCGCATAGGCCAGGTGCAGGAACTCGTTCGGGCCATGCGCATTGGACTGCGGTCCTAACACGCCGGTGATCAGGAACTGCGTTTTCGGGAACTGCGCACCCAGCATGCCCATGAACGGGATGCTGCCGCCGCAACCGGCATGCACCGCGGGCTGGCCGAACACCGCCTGCGAGGCGCGCTGCATGGCTGCCTCCAGCCAGTCGGCAAACGGCGGCGCATTCCAGCCGCTCATCGCGGCTCCGGGTTCGAAACTGACGCTGGCGCCGTAGGGCGGGTCGCGCTCGAGGATTTCGCGCACCAGGGTTGCGGCGCTCGCCGCATCCACGGTCGGCGGCAGGCGCAAGGACAGCTTGAGGGTAATTTCGGGCAGCAATACGTTGCCGGCGGTCTGGATCGCCGGCAGGCCGTCGGCGCCGGTGACCCCCAGCGTTGCGCGCCAGGTGCTGCCTAACAAAAGCTCCACGGGATCGTTGGACAGGGCGCGGGCGCCGCTGACAAAGGGCATCTTGCCGGCAATTTCAGCGCCCAGCACCGTGGCCGCCGCGCGCGCCTGGGCCAGTCGGTCGCGCGGTATCGGCGCCTGCAGCTCTTCGACCACGATGTCGCCGGTGACGGGATTTTCCAGCCGCGCCAGCAGCTGCTGTGCGATCCGGAACGGGGTCGGCGCGATGCCGGTGCCCATGCCCGAGTGCACGCCTTCGCGCAAGACCCCGATGCGCAGGCTGCCGCTGAAATTGCCGCGCAACGACGTCGTGCACCACAGCTGGCTGTAGTTGCCGCATTCCGCGTCCAGGCACACGACCAGTGAAGGTTCGCCCAACTCCTTGCCCAGCGCGGCCAGATGCGCGGGCAGGTCGACGCTGCCGCTTTCCTCGCAGGCCTCGATCAGTACCACGTAGCGCGGATGCCGGATGCCCTGTTGCTGCAGGGCGGCGATCGCCGTGAGCGACGCAAAAACCGCGTAGCCATCGTCGGCGCCGCCGCGCCCATACAGACGGCCATCGCGTATCACCGGTTCCCAGGGCGAGAGCCCGGGAAGCCAGCCGGTAAATTCCGGCTGCTTGTCGAGATGGCCGTACAGCAGTACGCAGCCATCGGTCTCACCGGCGACGTCCACTAACAGGATGGGCGTACGGCCGGGCAGGCGGCGCACGCTGACCCGCGCACCGCGCAGCGCCTGCGCCTTGCACCAGTCGGCCATCAGCTGCACGGCCTTTTCCATGTGTCCCAGCTGTTCCCAATTGGGTTCGAACAACGGCGATTTGTTAGGAATGCGCACGTAGTCGAGCAATTGCGGGGTGATGCTGTCGCGCCAGCTGCTGGCAACAAACTCGTTCAGGCGATTGGTATCCATGGTGCTACCTCGGCAATTGATGTCACGCATCGGGCAGGGAGAAAAAATCACGGGCGGTGCGGGTCGTATGCGCTGCGAAGTCGGCGAGTTCCTCGCCGCGCGCCGCCGCGATCGCTTTGGCGATGTGCGGCAGGAAACCCGGTTCGTTGCGGCGGCTGGCGGGTTTGGGAGTCAGGTCGCGCGGCAGCAGATACGGCCCGTCGGTCTCAATCATAATCCGGCCACGGGGAATCAGGCGCACGACGTCGCGCAGATGCGCGCCGCGGCGCTCATCGCAGAACCAGCCGGTGATGCCGATGTGCAGGTCAAGGTCCAGGCACCGCCTCGCGACGTCCTGGTCATCGGTAAAGCAATGCGCGACCGCGCGCGTCAGGCGCGGGCGCCATTGGCGCAGCAGCGCGAGAAAATCACTGCTGGCGTCGCGCAGATGCAGGAACACCGGCTTCTGCACGTCGGCAGCCAGCGCGAGTTGCGCTTCAAAGGCCGCGAGTTGCGCGGCGTGCGGCGAATAATTGCGAAAATAATCCAGGCCACATTCACCGACCGCAACGACTTCCGCGGCCCGCGCCTGCTGCTGCAACACCGCAAGCGCGGCGGCTGTCAGCTCGGTTGCATGATGTGGATGCACGCCCGCGGTGGCAAACAAACGGCCTGGTTCGCTGGCGGCGAGCTGGATTGCCCTGGCGTTGCCGGCGATACTCGAGCCGGTGATCACCATCTGGCTAACACCGGCGGCCGCGGCGCGCGCCAGCACCAGAGGCCGGTCGGCGTCGTAGCTGTCATGCGCCAGGTTGATGCCGATGTCTATCAGGTGCATGCTGTGGGCGAATCGAGGTGCGACATGCGCATACTTTACCTGTTGGTGTTCGCGCTCATTTTCTGGGTGCTGTGCTCGGTGCTGGCGGCCACGGTGCTCGTGCAGCTGCTGCTCTGGCTGTTTTCCAACCAGCCCAGCGCGCGTCTGGTGGGCTTTGGCAGGAGCCTCGCTGCCTACATGGCACAGGTGGTCAGCTATCTTACCTTCGGTTCCGAGGTTGCGCCGTTCCCGTTCAATGACTGGCCCAAGGTGCCCACGCAACTCGGTCCCGACGATTTCCCCAATCTGTAGCGGCGCTTCAGGGCAGGGCGCGCAATGCCTTGGCCAGTGCCGCGGCATCTCCGGGCGCCTGCTGCCAGCTAACAACGAAGCGGTACTCGCCGCTGTCGGCCGCGCCCCAGTCATAGAAGGCGAACCCCTGGGCGCGCAGCGCGGCCGCCTCGGCGGCCGACAGGCGCAGGAAGACTTCGTTCGCTTCGGCCGCCAGCACCAGGCGCGCCGGTACGGCCGCCGCAATCTGCGCGGCCAGCCGGTTGGCATGGGTCGCATTACGCAGCCATACGCCGGTTTCGATGTAGGCCAGCAACTGCGCGCTGGCGTAGCGCATCTTTGACAACAGGTGGCCGGCGCGTTTGCGGCGCAATTCGAAATCGCGCACCAGGTCCAGGTTGAAGAACACCACGGCTTCGGCGGCCAGCGCGCCGTTCTTGGTGGCGCCGAACGACAGTACGTCGACGCCGGCCCGGCCGCTGATGTCGCCAGGATGGCAGCCGAGGAAGGCGAGCGCATTGGCAAACCGTGCGCCATCCATATGCACGCGCAAATTGTGCTCGTGGGCGCGCTGGCACAGGGCCGTTAGCTCTGCCTGGCGGTAGCACTGGCCGAATTCAGTGGCCTGGGTCAGTGACAGCGCGCTGGGCTGCGTGGTGTGCACGTTCGCAGGGTTGGCGCGGACGGCGTCGCTCAGGGTCTCCGCCGCAATGCGGCCACCGGCGCCCGGCAACAGGATGATCCGCGTGCCGCCGCTCATGCCTTCGACCGCGCCACATTCATCGCGGACGATATGCGCGTGCTCATGCGCGAACACTGCGCCGTAGGGCGGGCAAAGAGTCGCCAGCGCCAGCGCGTTAGCCGCGGTACCCGAGATGACCGGAAAAACGCGCACTGGTGCGTCGAAAAATCCGCTGAATACCGCATCCAGCCGCACCGACCATTGATCGGCGCCATAGGACTCCGCGTACCCATCGTTCGCGGCCTGCAGCGCCGCGATGATTTCCGGCGCCACCGCCGAGGTGTTATCGCTGAGAAATTGCATGCGCCTATGGTAACCGAAGCCCGGATCGCGCTTGCGTTATGATGCAGCGTGCTATTCGAGCAGCGACAGTTCAGTTTTCAGGAGCCGTCTCCGGCCGCGGCCGGCGCGCAGGTCCGTTTCAGCGTGCGCGCCCGACGACTGTCGGTCCGCGTGTTCCGCAACGCGCGGGTCGAGGTGGTGGCGCCGCCGCGAACCAGCACGCGGCGGATCGCCGAATTCCTCAGCCTGCACCAGCCGTGGATCGAGCGGCAGCTGGCCAGGGCCCGCGAGCTGGTTGCGGACGCGGGTCCGTTCCCGCCGCCGGCGCTGGAACTGCCCGCGTTAGGCGAGCGCTGGAAGATTCACCTGGCGGGCGGCACGGGCCGCTTGCGCATTCGCGCGCTAACGCCCGGAGTCTTGAACGTGTCGGGACAGGTCGGGCATGTTGCGCTTCAGGAAGCGCTGCGCCGCTGGCTGATGCGCCATGCCAAGCCCAGGATCGCGGCCTCGCTGTCCGCGCTGGTCCGGGACGGCGACACGGGCTACCGGCGACTCAGTCTGCGTTGCCAGCGCAGTCGCTGGGGCTCCTGCTCGGTGCGCGGGACCATCAGTCTCAATATTGCGATGCTGTTCCAGCGCTCCGAAGTTGCGCAATACCTGATGATTCATGAGCTGACTCATCTAGAGCACCCGAATCATTCGGCGCGCTTCTGGCGCGCGGTCGAGGCTCGCTGCCCGCAATGGCGCACGCTGGATCGCGAGTTGACCCAGGGATGGCGCCACGTACCGCCATGGTTGTTCGCATGAGCAGGAATCGCGTCGACCTGTCGGATGAAAAAGTATTCTGGGACCTCGGGGCGTCCCAGTCCTACGGCGAATACCTGCGCCTGTCGACACTGTTAGCTTCGCAGCAGCCCAATTCGCTCGAGCACGACGAGATGCTGTTCATTACGGTGCACCAGGTGTCCGAGTTGTGGATGAAGCTCATGCTGCACGAAGTCAGCGGCGTGTTTGAATGCGTGCGGCGCGACAGTCTGGACCCGTCGTTCAAGATGCTGGGGCGCATTTCGCGCATCCAGGCGCAGTTGCTGGCGACCTGGGAAGTCCTGTCGACCATGACCCCGGCGGACTATTCGGCGTTCCGCAATTCGTTAGGACGCGCGTCCGGATTCCAGTCCGAACAGTACCGCCTGCTCGAGTTCCAGTTTGGCAACAAGAACCGCGAAATGATCGTGGTGCATCAGCGCGACCCGGCCGCGTACCAGAAGCTGAAGCAGGCGCTGGACGCGCCGTCGTTGTACGACGAAGTACTGCGGCTGCTGAGCCGGCGCGGCTACGAGGTGCCGGAGTCTTATCTCAGCCGCGATTTCGCCGAACCGTATGAACCGGCCAAGCAGGTGACCGCGGCCTGGCTCGCCGTGTATCACAACGCCGAGAAAGACTGGGACCTGTATGAGCTCGCCGAGCGGCTGGTCGATCTCGACCACAAGTTTCAGCTGTGGCGCTTCCATCACCTGAAGACCGTCGAGCGCATCATCGGCTACAAGCCTGGCACCGGCGGCACCACCGGCGTCTCCTACCTCGCCAAGGCCCTGGAACTCAGGTTTTTCCCGGAGCTGTGGCAGGTGCGGACATCGATGTAGTCCGCCGCAGCTTCCCGATCCGGTAGGCTAACAGCACGGTCAGCGCGGCGCTGTAGAGCAGCGGCTGGGTGAGATCGGCCTTGGTCTGCCACCAGAAATGCCACACGCCTAACAAGGCGATCGGATAGATCAGCCGGTGCAGCTTCACCCAGCGCCGGCCCAGGCGCCGCATCATGCGCTGGGTCGAGGTGGCGGCGAGCGGCAGCAGCGCCAGCAGTGCCGTGAAGCCGACCAGGATGTAGGGACGCTTGACCAGCTCAGCGCCGATCCGGCCCCAGTCGAGCC
The DNA here is from genome assembly GCA_036786925.1 of Steroidobacteraceae bacterium. GTDB lineage: Bacteria > Pseudomonadota > Gammaproteobacteria > Steroidobacterales > Steroidobacteraceae > UBA964. The sequence goes on along the minus strand of DAIQQI010000162.1, from coordinate 1,789 downwards.
GCAGGTCGAGCGCGGCGAACGCCACGAAATGCAGCAGCGCGTAGCTGAAGGCAAACAGACCTAGCAGCCGCCGCAGCCGCAGCAGCTGCGGTGCATGCAGCAGGTCCTTCAGCGGCGTCACGCACAGTGTTATCAGCAGCAGGTTGAGTGCGGTGCGGCCCAGGCGATGCACGGTCTCGCGCACCGGATCCGCGGTCAGGGACACGCCGGGCAAGCCGAATGCCGCGGCCAGGATGAGCAGCAGCGGCGCCAGGCACGCGAGCCAGACCAGCGGCTTGTAAACCCAGCGGTATCGTTGCACGAGGGTCATGCGCGATTGCAACTAGAAGTAGCGCTGCAGGTCCATGCCGCGGTACAAGCCCGCAACTTCTGTCGCATAACCGTTGAACGGCAGGGTCGGCACGCGCGCGGCAAAGAAACCTCCGCCAATGCGACGTTCGGATGCCTGGCTCCAGCGCGGATGGTCCACCGCCGGGTTGACGTTGGCGTAAAAGCCGTATTCGTCCGGAGCGGAGATATTCCAGCTGTTGCGCGGCTGCCGTTCGGTGAAGCGAATCTTGACGATCGACTTGATGTTCTTGAAGCCGTATTTCCACGGCGTCATCAGGCGCAGAGGCGCGCCGTTCTGGTTCGGCAGCCAGCGCCCGTAGACGCCAACCACCATCATCGCCAGCGGGTGCATCGCCTCATCGATGCGCAGGCCTTCGACATAGGGCCATTGCAGGACCGGCAGGCGCTGGCCCGGCATCTGGCTGCGATCCAGCAGGGTCGTGAACTCGACATACTTCGCCCTGGAAGTCGGCTTGAAACGCTGCAACAGCGCGGCTAACGGAATGCCCATCCAGGGAATGACCATCGACCAGGCTTCAACGCAGCGGAACCGGTAGACCCGTTCCTCGAGCGCGTGCGGACGCAGCAGGTCTTCGAGCGCGAATCGGCCCAGCACCTCGGCTTCGCCGGCAATTTCCACCGTCCAGGGCCGCGTGCGAAACTCCTGCGCATTCGCCTTGGGATCCTCCTTGTCGGTGCCGAATTCGTAAAAGTTGTTGTAGCTCGTGATGTCTTCGTAGCTGTTAGGAGGCTCGGTCACCGAATAGCGCGCATTGCGTGCGACGCGGCCGGCGGAACTGCCCGGTGCGCCGGGGGCCGGGGCTGCAGCAGGCGGCAGCGCTGCGGGCGGGGTGGCTACCGTCGTGGCGGCGGACAATTCCGCGGCGGCGCCGGCGAGCCCCAGTCCCAGTGCCTGTACAACGCGGCGTCGGTCGCGGAACACCGCTTCCGGTGTAATGGCGGACGGCTTTATGTCCGAGTCAAATCGTGGGCGCATGCGGAAACTCCATGGGGGCGTAATCGGTAGACCGGGCTAACGGGCAATTTGTTGCAGCGACAGGTAGCGTGACAAGTGTATGTCATCGGGGTTGTCGGCCCAGCCGGCGACGCGGGCCGACACCAGGTTTCGGGCCACCTCCTGAATCAGGGGCACCACGGCGTGATCCGCGTTGAGTATGGCCTCGGCCTGCGCCACCGCCGCGCGACGTTCAGTCGGCGCCGACAGCGATTGGGCTTTACGCAGGGCCTGCTCGAACGCGGCGCTGCGATACTGGCCAGAGTTATAGCTCGAATCCGCCAGGAAGCGCTCGAGATAACCCTCGGCCGAGGCATTTTCGGCCGAACCGGTGAGCGCGATGTCGAAATCGCCGCGGCGCAGATCGGCGATCAGGGACTTGATCTCGCTTTTCTCGACCACGGTGGGTACGCCGGCCGCGCTCCACATCGCCGCGACCGCCAG
>DAIQQI010000161.1:0-7428 GCA_036786925.1 Steroidobacteraceae bacterium | reverse complement strand
CTGGAGCGTGCTCGACGCGCCGGCGCACCCGCCCGGCGAGAGCGAGGAAACGCTGGGCAGCGTTATCGCCGAACTCGGATTGCGTGACCAGTTCTTCCTGGCCACCAAGCTAACAGCACCGGCTGCTGGCGTGAGCAACGCGCTGAGCCCGGCCGCCAGCCTGGAGCGCTCGCTGGCCCGGCTCAGGACCGATCACATCGACCTGTTGCAGGTCCATAACCTGCAGGGCACGCAGCAGCTGATGCCCGAGCTGCTGGAGTGGCGGCGCAGCGGCAAAGTCCGTTACATCGGACTGACGACATCCCGGACCGCGCAGCACGCGCAGCTGCTGAGCGAGATGGATCAATACCCGGTCGATTTCATCCAGGTGGATTATTCACTGGGAAACCGTGCAGCAGCCGAGGCGATCCTGCCAGCCGCGGCGGCCAAAAAGATCGCAGTGCTGGTAAACCTGCCGTTGGGCGGCGGCCGTGGCGCGAATGTGGTCAGCCTCGCGGGTACCAGACCGCTGCCGGCTTGGGCGCAAAAGGCAGGCATTGAAACCTGGAGCCAGTTTGGCCTGGTCTATGTGACCTCGCATCCGGCCGTGACCTGCGCGATACCTGGCACGACTCAGGCACAGCATCTGGCAGAAAACCTGCTGGCGGCACGAGTGCCGTCCGTGAGTGCATCAATGCGCCGGCAGATGCAGGAGTTCTGGGACCGTGAAGTAAACGGCGGCACTGCGCCGGCGCCGCGCGCCACCTGACAAACTCAGGATCAGGACGTCACAGTTTCTTGTGTGAGCCGTCGCAGAGCGCGCCTTTCTGGCTGTTCTTGCAACCACAGAACCACACCGTGCCATCGGCCTGTGCCTTGTGTTCCAACGGCCGGAATTCACTGCCCTTGTGTGAGCCATCGCAGAAAGGCTGTTTCTGGCTCTTGCCGCAAGCACACCACCAATAGCTCTTGCCGGCTTCAACCAAAACCGGAAAAGGGGCTTTTTGCGCAATGATCGGATCGGACATTGAATACCTCCGGCCGCCATCCTAGCAAAGCTGCCAGAACACGCCCTGGAGAGACCAGCGCTCTGTCAGGTCGTCAGAATCGCGGTTACCGCGCGTTCGGCGGTTTCCATTGCCGACTCCATGCCGAATTCCATGCGCCGCAGGTGTTCGCCCGCGAAATGCACGCGCCGCCACGGTTGATCCATGTTGCGCGCGAACCGGGTCACCTGCCCCGGCGCAAAAACATGCTTGTGTCCGCCGATAAATGGCTGCCTGCCCCACGAGAATTGCAGGCGCGACCGCAGCTTGCCGCGCGCCGCTGGTCGCATGCGCTCGACTTCCGCAATGACATATTTTGTCAGCTGATCGGGCGGCAGCTGATCGATACGGTCCGCACCGGTTCCGTTGACCCATACGCGCAGGAAACGAATCGACTTATCGGGATTCTGTATCGAGAAAATACGTTCCAGCGGGCCGTCGGTAAACATCGACGGCCCAAAACCGTCAGCCTCCCAGAATGGCGCGCTGGTCTCCAGTATCACGTGAGTGGTGCCACCGTAACGCGCGGCGGTGATCGCTTCCGCCTGTGCCGCGGGCAGCTCTGGCGCAAACTGCACCCGCTGCAAGGTACTGAAAGGAAGGGTGCAAAGCACGAAAGGCGCGCGGTAGCGGCTGCCATCAAGACATCTGACCTCGGCCTGGCTGTCGCTGCTTTCAATGCGCGTGACAATCTTGCCAGTACGGACCCGCTCGCCGAGCTTTGCGGCCAGCGCGCGCGGCAATGACTCAGCGCCGTCCTGGAACGCGAAGACAAAGCTGTTGCCGCCGTACTGCGGTTGCTTCGAGTCGGGTTTGAATCCACCTAACACGGAGCGCGCGAGATCGCGCAGCAACGCCAGCGCCGAGGTCGACTCAAGATCGGTGTAGTCGGTCGCCACGCTCATCAATTCGATGGCGGCAGGCGAAACCTGCCTGCCGCGCAGAAAATCCGCCGCGGAAATATCGAGGCCGGCGTTGCGGGTGTCCAGCCAGGCCGCGACATCGTCGCCGAACGGATTCAGGCGGCCGAAAATCCGCGACTCCAGCAGATGCGCGGGAATCTCGCGCTCGGCACCGATGGTCTTGTTTTCCGGTGCTGCCGGCCAGTCGCTCGCTTTCAGCGTGCGCCCGCCGATGTGATAGCTGAACTCGGCGTAGCCGGATTGCCGCGGGCCGAACTTCACCCCGACCCGGTTCGCCAGATCGATAACGCGGCCGTAATTGCTGCCGAGTTCCGACGCGCCGAGCTCGAATATCTGGCCGTCAATCTTCTCGCTGCGCATGCGGCCGCCAACGCGCTGGCTCGCCTCCAGCACCAGGACTTTCATCCCCTGATCCGCCAGCAGATAAGCGCCGCCAAGCCCGGCCAGGCCGGCGCCTAACACGATGACATCGGCGTCGTAATCTGCCGCCCAGGCAGGCCGCGCCCGAAGCGCCGCGCCCGTTGTCAGCAGTGCCGCGGCGCCTCGTAGCGCCGTGCGTCGCGACCAACCATGGCCGCTCACTTGGTCGCGGCCTTCAGTGCCGCAATGATCTGCTGGCGCTCGGTGGGGTCGGTAATTGGCTTGTAGCGCATGCGGTGCTGGCCATCGAGGAATTTGGCCGGATCGGAAATCAGCTCGGCCACCTTGGCATCGTCCCAGGTCAGGCCATTCTTGCCCGCGGTCACCACCGCAGCCGAATAATAGAATCCCTTGGCACTGCCGGCGCAGCGTCCGAACACGCGGTGCAGGTTGGGTCCAACTCCGTGCGGGCCGCCCGCTTCAAAGCTGTGGCAGAACCTGCACCACATGAAGTCCTTCTGTGCGTCGCCACTCAGCTGTGGCATCGGCCCAACGTCAGCGTACTGGTCAACCGTGGCGGTGGCGCAGTTGTCGACCATCTGGGCCGTGGTCGTGAACGGCACCACGCCGAAGGTCCGGTACGGCGAATACAAGGCCAGCGCGCCTAACAGCATGAACACCAGCGCATGCTGAATCTGATCTTTCATGATTGTCGCCCCCACGCCATCACCGGCAGCATTCGCAGCAGCGGCGCCTGGTAACGCAATCGCTGGTAGATCGCGAGTCCGATTGCGAACACAGCCAGGTAGAAAATCCAGAAACCGCAGGCGCTATGGAAGTAACCGAAGGTCACGGACGACTGATAGGCCGAGTCCATAGGCGCCGGTATTGTGATCAAGCCGAACAGCGAGACCACATGGCCTTCAGACCACGCGAACAGCGGGCCCGACATTCCGAAAAAGAGCACCGTAAGATAAAAAGCCAGATTCACTTTTCGCGCCAGATTATCCGCGCCAACCGGCACGCCATCCGGCACCGCAGGCCGCGGCAGTACGCGCCACAGCCACAGTCGCGGGATCACCAGCAGCAGCGCAATCAGCCCGGTCGAGATGTGCGTGTGCTGCAATGCTGCCCGGGCCGCGGTGCCGCGTGGCGTCACGCCCACCTTGGAGCTCAGATAGAGCTGATACACGACCAGCAGCAGGATGGCCACCGACAGCAAATTACTCCAGCGTTGCCTAGTCATTCTGCGCCCCTTTGTTAGCAACTGAACCTGCCGCGGGACTCTGCTCCGGACGCAGCCCACGCAGGATCGCGTTCGGAATCACCGCATCATCCCACTTCGTCTGTGCCCTGCCGGTTCTGATGATGATCAGGTCCTGCGACGGCACGATGTAAACCCGCTGACCGCCGAATCCATCGATGTAAACCATGTCGGCCGCCACGAACGGCTCGGAATGATAGGCCTTGATGGTCTTGTCGTTGTACTTGCGCTCGGTTCCGGGCGGCGACCCCAGCCAGACCTGATAGCCATAATTGGGATTGTTAGACGACGGCGTTGTCATCGCCTTGATCCAGGCTGCGGGAACGATCTGGTCGTCACCGATTCTGCCGTTGCCGAGAATCAGCCGGCCGACCTGCAACCAGCCGCGCGCGGTCGTATAGATGCAGCAAAAGGTGCGCGGCATGCCGCCTGCATGATCCAGCCAGAGTGCCGCGGGCGGAGCGCCAATCCGGCTCCACAGCCGCTTCGAGAGATACTCCGCATAGCGCTGCCTGGTGGCGCGTTGAATGATGATCCCGAGCAGTTCGGCATTGACATTGCTGTACTGGAAATCGGTTCCCGGCGGTTTTTCCTGCGGCAGGCTCAGCGCGGTACGCGTGATGTCGCTGCCGGAAATCAAACGGATCGACGTCAGGCCGGGAAAGCGCGGCACTTCCAGTCCGCTCGCCATCTGCAACAGGTCGCGAATCCGGATGTCCTTGCGTGCATCGCCGGCAAACTCCGGCAGGTACTTCGCCGCCGGCTCATCCACCGAGCCGACGAAGCCATCCGCGATCGCGGCGCCGAACAGCAGGCCCATGACAGTCTTGTGGCCCGAGAAGGAATCGGTGCGGAAGTCCGGACCATAACCCGGGAAATATTTTTCGTAGCGAATTGCGCTGCGGTGATAGATCAGGAACGCAATCGAATCGGTCGCCTGCGCGTAAGCCTCGGCCCTGGCGATCGCGGCCGGGTCGATCGTGTCCTGCGGCGCAGTCGGCACTTCCGCCAGGGCGCCGCCCGCGACGACCTCCTGGGGTTGATTGAGCTGCGTCTGGTCGGCGCGGCCCATCGCGGGGCCCTTGACCAGATTGCGCAGCGCGGTGAAATCCGCGACGCCCAGGGTTGCGACCACAAGCACCATGACTGCCAGCAGAATCAGCAGCGAGCGGCCGAGTATCTTGAGAAGTGTCTTCATGATTTCGCAGCCAGCTTCACGGCCAGCGCGGCGCGGATTTCCGCGTGGCGTTTGCTGTCGATCGGATAGCGCCACATCAGAAAAACGGGGACCAGCAGCATCAGCGCCGGCAACCAGGCGCCGGCCATTCGCACGCTTCGCTCGAGTCCCGGTTCCAGTACCTGCGTCATGCTGACGTAGCCAAAGAAGCCGAGCACGCCCAGGCCGACGAACGCACCCATGCCCATCCCGAACTTGAACACGAAAGCCAGAAAGGCCATGTGACCGCCAGCCTGTTCGACCCCCGACAACAGCCGGTCGTTATCGATCGCATCGGCGGTCATCGCCGGTGGCAGCACCATCGTGCCGCCATTGCCAAGACCCATCAGCGCCACGACCGCCAATGCCATCGCGAGATTGCCGTGCGGCACAAAGAACAGCGCGGCATACGACACCGCCGTCACGATATTGGCATAGCAATAGGCGCGGTGCTTGCCGACACCGCGCGCGATCGGAACCCAGACTGGTGCTAACGCCGCCGATGCCACCGTGATCGACAGCGCAATCCACAGCAGGCTCGCGCCAAGCCCGTAGACCTGCACGATCAGCGCCGGCTGGACGGCGAAGTACGTGCCCATTGCCAGCCGGTCGATCACGTAGGCCGACAACAGGCGCGCAAACGGTTTGTTGCGTTTCAGGATACCGAACAGCTCACCCCAGCCGGGTGTCGATTCGCGGGCATCGCGCTGCACCGGCGGTACCGAGGCAAAACACCACAACAGGGCTAACGGCAATGCGCAGACGAAAAACACACCGACAGCCTGGACAATCTGCGCAAAACTGGGCTGCCCGACACCGCGGTAATACTCCCAGTAAATCAGGGGCGCCAGCGTCGCGGCCAGGTAGCCGACAAACGCGCCGGTCTCGCGGAATCCGGCGATGCGGGTGCGTTCATCGTAGCCTTGGGCGAGTTCGCTGCCCCAGGTCTGGTGCGGCACATACACCATGGTCCAGCCCAGGTAGAAAATGATCAGCCATGTCAGTAGATAGAACGCACTGGCGCCCGCCGGCGGATTCACCAGGAAAAAGGTTGCCATCAGCGCCACCGGTGCTCCGGCCAGCATCCAGATCCTGCGGCGCCCGAAGCGATGCCTGGTGCGATCCGACCAGGCACCGATCAACGGATCAGTCACGGCCTCCCAGATTCGCGCCAGGCCAAACATCAGGCCGACCAGCGCAGCCGCGAGACCCACACGGGCATCGTAATACACCGGCGGCAGGAAGTTGTACATCGGCACCAGCATCGCCTGCAGCGCGACCGTCGGCGCCGCGTAGGCTAACAAACGCGGCCATGCCAGGTGGTCATCCGGCCTGCTGTTCATGTCCCCCGATTCCTGCACGATTCAGATGACCGCGCAGACGGTCTTGGTTTCCAGATAGTTGTCGATCGCCTGCTGGCCGCTGTCGCGACCCCAACCGGATTGTTTCATGCCGCCGATCGGCAGGCTGGCATCGAACATCGAATGGCAGTTGATCCATACCGTGCCAGCCCGGATCTGCGCGGCAAGACGGTGAGCCCTGGACAGATCGCGGGTCCAGACGCTGGCCGCCAGCCCGTAGATCGTGTTGTTAGCCAGCGCCGGCACGTCGGCGAGATCATCGACGCGCTCCGCCACCACAACTGGGCCAAAGATTTCCTCCTGCACGACCGCCATGTCGGGGCGCGTGCCCACGATCACCGTCGGTTCGATGAAGGTGCCAGCGGGCCCCAGCTGTGCGCCACCCGTGACCACCGCCGCGCCGTCGCGCTTGCCCGATTCGATATAGCGGGCGATCGTGTCCGCCTGCGCGCGGCTGACAACCGGGCCTATCTGCGTGGCCGGATCCAGGCCGTGGCCGAGCTTCAAGGCGCGCGCCTGCGCGACCACGCCTTCCAGCACGCGGTCGAAAACTGCGCGTTCCGCATACAGCCGCGAGCCGGCGACGCAAACCTGGCCGGAATTGAAGAAAATGGCATTGGCCGCACCTGGAATCGCATGTTCGAGTTCCGCGTCAGCTAACACGATCGCGGGGGACTTGCCGCCAAGTTCCAGCGTGAGTTTCTTGAGGTTGCCGCCTGCCGCTGCCAGTATCAGGCGCCCGACTTCGGTCGAGCCGGTAAATGCGATCTTATCGACATCCGGATGTGCTGCCAGCGCAGCGCCCGCTTCGCTCCCATGACCCGTCACGACGTTGAACACGCCCGGCGGAAAACCCGCCTCGCGCATCAACTCGGCGAGGCGCAGCGCTGTCAACGAGGTGTCCTCGGCGGGCTTCAGCACCATGGTGCAACCGGCGGCCAGCGCCGGCGCCATCTTCATGGCTGTTAGCACGATGGGCGAGTTCCACGGCGTGATGGCGCCCACCACGCCCACCGGCTCCTTGCGCGTATATGCGAAGACCTGCTTGCCGGGCGGTGCATAGCCGATCGAAGGCTGGATCGTCTGACCCTCGATACGCGTGGCCTGGCCGGCGAAATAGCGGAACTGCTCAATGCCGCCCGGAATCTCGGCGTACTTGCCAACCCACAGCGGCTTGCCCTGATCCAGCGTCTCAAGCTCGGCGAGTTCGTCGAGGTGCTGTTCCATGAGATCGGCCATGCGCCATAGCAGCCGCGCCCGCTGCGCCGGCAGCATCGCC
>DAIQQI010000160.1:0-7471 GCA_036786925.1 Steroidobacteraceae bacterium | reverse complement strand
TGCGCGCCTCGCGATGCGCAATGCGCTGGGCGATGCCGGCATCAACGCCGACGCGGTGCAGTACCTCAATGCCCACGCCACTTCAACTCCGCTCGGCGACAAGGCCGAGACCACGGCCATCAAGCGCGCTTTCGGCGCGCACGCCGGCAAGCTGGCTGTCAGCTCGACCAAGTCCATGACCGGCCACTTGTTAGGCGCGGCCGGGGTGGTGGAAGCGATTTTTTCAATTCTCGCGATCCGCGACCAGGTTGCGCCGCCCACGATCAACCTGGATTCGCCCGATCCGGACTGCGACCTCGACTACGTGCCGCATACCGCACGCCGCATGGCGATTGATGTCGCCGTGTCCAACTCCTTCGGTTTTGGCGGCACCAATGGCACTGTCGTGTTCCGACGATTTAGTGCCTGATATGACCCGCCCCGCGGGGCTGCGTGTCGAAGTCTCTGCGCGGCCTGAGGACTTGCTGCAGCTCGCCCTGAGCTACCCGGATCGCTATCCGGTGTTTCTCGACAGCGCCGGCGCCGGACCACTGGCAAACCGCCACCTGCTGTTTCGCAGCAATGGCGAGATTCTGCGCCGTGACGCCGCCGGCAGGGTCTCCGGCAACCATGCCGGTGAGCAGGTCGGTTTCCTGGACGCGCTGCAGGCCTGGTATCAGCAACAAGGCCAACGCGGCCTTTCGCAGGACTGGTTGGGCGGCTGGGTCGTCTACCTGGGCTACGAGTGCGCTGCCGAGGTTGAACCGACCTTGCGGTTGCCGCCATCGGTCGATCCGCTGAGCGCTTATGCCGCATATTGTTCGGTGCAGCTCGCAGCCGACGTAGGGGCGAAGTCGGTTGTGATCAGCGGCGAAGCAGGCAGCCAGGCCTTGCTGGACGCCTGCATCGCCGACCTGGACGCAGTCGCTCGCACCAGCCAGGAACCTGCCGTGCCAGCAGCAGGCTATGCGGTGCAGGAAGACCCGGCGGAGCAGTTTCTCAGCGCGGTGCATCGCGCCCAACAACACATCGCCGCGGGCGACATATACCAGGCCAATCTGTCCCGCGGCTGGCGCGCTGCGCTGCCGGTGCCGCGCGCGGCGGCGATCCGCGAACTATATCCGCGCTTGCGCCACGCCAATCCGGGGCCTTTTGCCGCTCTGTTGCAGACAGAATCCTTTGCGGTGCTGAGTTCTTCGCCCGAACGGCTGATCCAGGTGTCAGGGCGCTCGGTGGCGACGCGGCCGATTGCCGGTACTCGCCCGCGCAGTCGCCGTGCCGATGCGGATGCCGCCGAGATCGCGGCCCTGATAGCCCACCCCAAGGAACGCGCCGAGCACATCATGTTGATCGACCTTGAGCGTAACGATCTGGGACGGGTGTGCGAAGGCGGCAGTGTTGAAGTCGATGAATTCCTGACCGTCGAGAGCTACCAGCACGTGCACCACATCGTCTCCAGCGTGCGCGGCCGCCTGCGCGCCGGCCTGACGATGATCGATGCGTTGCGCGCGGTCTTTCCGGGCGGCACGATCACCGGGGTCCCCAAGATAAGGTGCATGCAATTGATCGCGCAGCTCGAGGGCCAGGGGCGGGGCGCCTACACCGGCTCCTTGGGCTATCTCGGACTCAACGGTCAATGTGATTTCAATATCCTGATCAGGACGCTGGTCATCGACGCATTGGAGCTGCGCTTTCGGACTGGCGCTGGCATCGTTGCCGACTCGGATGCTGAGCGCGAGCTCGAGGAAACCCGCGCCAAAGCGCGCGGCCTGTTAGCAGCGCTGGCCGGCCCGACATGAGCCCGGTGTCATTCAGCTGGGTCGACGGAACGCCGGCCGCCGCGGTGCCAGTTATCGACCGCGGTCTGCAATACGGCGATGGCCTGTTCGAATCCATGCGGGTCCGCGCCGGCCAGATCCGATTCATCGAAATGCACCTCGACCGATTGTATTCGGGCGCAACGCGCCTCGGCCTGAACCCGCCGCTGCGCGTGCAGTTACGCAGCGAATGGCAGTCGGCGGCAGCGCAGCTGACAGCCGGGGTGCTCAAATTCATGTTGACGCGCGGCGATGCCGTGCAGCGTGGTTATTCACCCGCTGGATTGAACAAGGCGCGTCGCCTGCTGTTGGGGTATGCGGACGGACCCACCAGCTTGCCGGACAGCCTGGCAATCTGGCACTGTGCAATGCGCCTCGGTGCAAACCCGTGCCTCGCAGGCATGAAGACGCTGAATCGGCTGGAGCAAGTCCTGGCGACCGATGAATGGCAACGTGCCGGCGCGGCGCACGGCCTGGCATTGCACGAAGGACTGTTGTCTTCCAGCAGCGGCGCGCTTGTTAGCGGCACCTGCAGCAATATTTTCTGGCGCATCGGCACGCAGCTCTTGACCCCGCAGCTCGATCGCTGTGGCGTGGCCGGCGTCATGCGGCGCGTGGCAATGCGTGAGGCAGATGCGCTAGGCTTTGCGGTGACCGAAACGATTGCCGACATGGACGCGCTGTTGCATGCCGAAGAAGTCTTCATGACCAATATTCGCTGGCAGGTGCTGCCGGTCAGCGTGCTGCATTTTGCGCTCGGCAGTGCACACCAGGCCTGGCCAGCACCTGGCCGCTGCGCCGTGCAGCTGGCGGCCCGCATCGGCGCTCTGGACACCTGATGCCTCCGGAACACCGCCATGCCGCCGCGGCGCCTGCTCGCTCCCGCAGAGCCCGGATCCTGGTGCTGGTCGCTGGCGCGGCACTGCTGTTCGCTGGTTTGTGGCTGTTTCGTTATCTGAGCTCAGAGCTAACACGACCAGGTCCTCTGGCCGTGGATATTCTGGTCGAGGTGCCGGCCGGGGCGACTCGTCGGCAGGTTCTGTTACTGCTGGAAAGAAACGGCGCCGTCAGCGATGCACGCGCCGCTGAACTGGCGCTGCGCGCCGCGGGCCAGGATCCCATTTTCAAGGCCGGGCGCTATCGTTTGCCGGCCCGCGCAAGCTTGCAGCAGCTGGTACGGTTGCTGGCTTCGGGCCAGGTTGAGCTCGCCAGCCTCACGATCCCGGAAGGCTGGACCTTTGCCGAGGCCCGCGCGGCGATCGAGCGGCATCCGGCAATCGATGCGAGCTTTCGCGGCAAGACCGACGCTGCCGTCATGCAGGCGCTGGGCGCTGCCCAGCTGCCCGCAGAAGGGCGTTTCTTTCCGGATACCTACCGCTTCGCCGCCGGTACCCGCGACCTGCAGATCTACCGGCAGGCGTTCACCCGGATGCAGGAGCTGCTCGACGGCGCCTGGGAAAGTCGCGCCGCCGATTTGCCGCTTGCTAACAAAAACCAGGCCCTGGTGTTAGCATCGATCATCGAAAAAGAGACCGGCGTTCCCGACGAGAGGCCGCAAATCGCCGCAGTGTTTGTCAACCGGCTGCGCCAGGGCATGCGACTGCAGTCGGATCCGACTGTAATCTATGGCCTGGGCAGCGCCTACAACGGCAATATTCGCACCGTGGACCTGCGCACGGATACCGTCTACAACACCTACACCCGCAGTGGCCTGCCACCCACACCCATCGCTCTGCCGGGCGCCGGCGCGATCGCCGCGGCACTGCGCCCAGCGGCCAGCGACGCGCTGTTCTTTGTCGCCACCGGACGCGGCGACGGACGCCACGTGTTCAACAAGGACTATGCCGCGCATGAGCGCGCGGTGGCCGACATGCTGCGCAGCCAGCGTCAGGCAGCCCGGAGCGCCGGGCCGTGAGAGGGGTCTTCATCACGCTTGAGGGCATTGAAGGCGCTGGCAAGTCAACGCTCGCGACACGGCTGCGCGAGCGACTCATCGCTGGCGGGCGGCAGGTGGTGCTGACCCGGGAACCCGGCGGCACGCCGCTTGCGGAAAAGATCCGCAGCGCGGTGTTAGATCGCGGCACCGAACAGATTTCGCCGGCGAGCGAGACACTGTTGATGTTTGCCGCGCGCGCCATCCACGTTGATAACCTGATACGGCCGGCGGTGCTGCGTGGTGACTGGGTTGTCTGCGACCGCTTCACGGATGCGACCCGAAGTTACCAGGGAGCAGGCCGCGGCGTGTCCGGCGAGTTGATCGAGTCGCTCGCGAGTCTCGTGCACGGCGACCTGACCCCGGACCTGACATTCTTGTTGGATCTGCCACCCGAATTGGGTCTGCAACGCTCCCGTGCCAGGGGCACGGTAACGGACCGGATTGAATCTGAAACGCTGGCGTTTTTTGCGCGCGTGCGTGCGCACTACCTGGGCCTGGCGGCCCCCGAGCCTGCGCGCTTCGTGGTCTTGCCGGCGGCCGAACTTGGCGCCGACGCACTATTTGATGCGGCCTGGAAAGCGCTGCAGGAGCGGCTCCGTCCATGAGCGCGGCTGCGGTCATGTCGGCGATGGAATTGCCCTGGTTGCAGCAGCCCATGGCCAGAGTGCGCGCGGCGCTGGCCGGTGAGCGCGCGCCGCATTCATTGCTGGTGACCGGCCAGCCGGGCGCAGGACTCAAGCTATTCGCTGACTGGTTGATCGCCCTGCGGCATTGTTCGGACGCCGCGCACGCGCCCTGCGGCGTTTGCAAATCATGCGTCTGGAATGCCCAAGGCAATCACCCCGACCACTATCTGCTGACGCCGGTCGAGGACTCCAGGGAAATTCGTATCGATCAGGTGCGCGAGCTATTGAACCAGCTGGCGATGACCGGTCACGGCGGACGACGGCGCAGCGCGCTGGTCTTTCCGGCCGAGCGACTGAACCGCAGCGCAGCCAATTCATTTCTGAAAATGCTCGAAGAACCCCCAGCCGGCAGCCTGCTGGTGTTAGCAAGTTCGTCACCTTCGCGGCTGCCCGCGACGATTCGCAGTCGCTGCCTGAAAATCGATTTGCCGTTGCCTGCGCCCGCCGATTCAGCGCAATGGCTCAGTCGAAGATGCGGTGGCAAGCCCGAATCCTGGCAACGGGTGTTGTCGATCACGGGCAATTGCCCGACTACTGTCTGCGAGTCGGAACTTGCAACCGCGCTCCAGCAGACCGGGGAACTGGAGGCTGACGCCATCGCGTTGGCTGCAGGCGAGCGCGAACCGCTGTTGCTCGCCAAGCAATGGGACGATGATCGCTACGACTCCCGGCTCGTTGGGTTAGAGAACCTGATCACAAATTACCTGCTGCAAGGCGCGGGAACGAGCAGACCGCACTTGCTCTCCGCCCCGGACATGCCGAAACTACGGGCCATGTTCGAAGTCCTGGACCGGATTCGTGATGATCGGCTGCTAGCGGAAACGCCGGTCAATCGACGCCATGGGCTGACAGCCCTGCTGACCGCGGCCCAGGCCGCGTTACGTAGCGCAGGCGTTGCGCCGGGCGGTGATCGATGAGTCCGGCGCCACGCGTTGGTGGCGGCAAGCCAGGCCTGCTGACGCTGACCATCAAGGACAAGAGCGCCCTGTATCTCGCCTATATGCCCTTCGTCCGCAACGGCGGGTTGTTCATTCCGACCAACAGCAATTACCGGCTCGGCGATGAAGTCTTCATGCTGCTCAACCTGATGGGCGAAGACGAGAAACTGCCGGTTGCTGGCCGCGTCATCTGGGTGACGCCCAAAGGCGCTCAGGGCAAGCGTACCGCCGGCATCGGCGTGCAGTTTTCGGATCAGGATCGCGGCCAGACACAGAAGAAAATCGAGACCTATCTCGCGGGCGCAATCGCCGGCGATAAAGCCACGCACACGATGTAGCGCTGTCGGTCCGTCGTCAGGCCGAACGGCGCAGCTGCAGACTCTTCATGTTGTTATTGAGCCCGCCCTGCAGGACGTAGGCCTCGAAGCCTTTTTCCACCAGGATAAATGCCGCCGCCGCACTGCGCCGGCCGGTGTCACAGCAGATCACGTAGGGCTTGCCCGCATCGAGCGTGTTGAGCTTCAGGCGGATGAAATAAAGCGGGATATTGATCGAGTTTTCAATACTCATGGTTTGAAACTCGCTCGGCAGACGCACATCGAGCCAGCGACCGCCACCGGCGATCAGTTCGTGCGCCTGCTTTTCATCGACGCAATGCACCAGCGGCTCGTTCATGAGTTCGCGGAAATCAGCCTTGGCCAGGCGCATCAGGACGCCGTCCGTTGCCATCGTCACGGTTGCATTGCGTTTGGCTTCGGCAATCAGAGCTTCCTCGCCGAACGAATCGCCTGGGCCGAGTTCCGCGAGCTTGAAGCCATTCTTATTGAGCGGCGTTTCGCGTGTCACGATGCACTTGCCACTGACAATGGCGTAGAAAAAATCGCCTTCATCGCCCTGCTTGATAATGGTTTCACCCGCGCGGTACGCGGTGCGCTGCATGCGCAGGAATATAGCCTGGATGCTGGTCGGTGGAATCTTTTGAAAGGCGTTGCTCGACAGCAGGGTGGTCATCCAGTCGTCGTCGGCACCAGCGTCCGGGCCACCGACCACGTGACGCAGGTCGGCGACTTCGTAGGTGCCGGTCTTGTCCCAGGTGATCATGACATCGAGCATCTCGGTGTCGACAACCAGGAACTCGATTTCATCGACCGCACGTGCTGACATCTTGCGCGGCAATTGCATGCCACCCAGCGGGGTCAGCGACTCGGGCGAACCGCCACGAATCATTGCGACGGTGCGGTCGCCTTCGCGCAGTTCCACCAGGCCCGCGGTAACCCACATGGTCTTGCGGTCCTTGTCGCCTTCCCTGAACAGCTGGCGACCTGGGGACAGCTTCTTGTAAGAGACTTTGTTACAGAGCGCAATGATGTTTTCCTTCTTCATGCCGGCGAGCGGCGTGAGGGACATCAACATTTCCGCTGTGACTGCTCTTTCTTCGTTCATCTACCAGGCCATGCTGCATTGCGATCTTCGGAAATCGTAACATGCACTTGAGCCTTGGCCCGTTACGCGTGTCACGCCTTTACAGAATAAAGCAGCGCCTGCCAGCCAGGATCGGGCTGAAAACGCGAACCGTATCTCGCGTGCAGCGCCTGCAGGCGCTGGTGAACCGCTTCCAGGCCGCGCTGCCGCGCATAGGCCAGCGGGCCGCCACGGAAAGGCGCAAACCCGGCGCCAAATATCACGGCTGCATCGAGGGAGTCCTCGTTCTCGACCACCTTTTCCCGCAACACGGCCACGCATTCGTTGACCAGCGCCAGCACCAATCGATCCTCAAGATCCGCGGGCGCCGGCGCGGGCACCCCAGGCGCCTTGAACGCCTTGCCGTCCTGCCAGCGATAGAAACCTGCGCCGGTCTTGCGGCCCAGTTTCTTCCCGGCGATCAACGCGTCGAGCTGCTTCATGTCCGGGCGCTCGCGCTGCAATGCCTGGCTAACAATCTCGCCGACGTGCCTGCACACGTCCAGGCCGACCACGTCCGCCAGTTCCACCGGCCCCATGGGCATGCCGAAATCGACCATGCATTGATCGATAGTTTCGAACGACATGCCTTCCGCGGCCGCGTACATCGATTCGAACAAATACGGCACCAGCACGCGATTGACGATGAATCCG
>DAIQQI010000159.1:0-7494 GCA_036786925.1 Steroidobacteraceae bacterium | reverse complement strand
GATCGTCGACATCGTTGCGGTAGGCGACGATCTGCCAGGACTGGCGCGTGCCCAGCGCCTGGCGCAGTCCGATCTCCAACTGCCGCGACTTTTCCGGCCGCAGCGACGGGTTGGCGCCGAAACCAAAGCGATCCGTGGCGTCCGGCGCCTTGAAGGCCGTGCCGGCGGCTGCGGTAATCGTGAAACCGCGGCCGAGCCGCAGCGCGTAATCGGCATTCCAGGTCGCGTGACTGCCGAAGGCCGGATGATCGAGCGCGCCGATCGCCAGTCCGACGCGCTGCGCGCCGTGCTGATACTGGCCCTGCGCATAGCCTTGCTTGATGTTGCTGCGTTCGTCGAACCCCGTGCCGAAGCTCAGCGACTCGGTGTCCTCGCGGCTCAGTACCGTGCCGGCGGTCAGCCGCAGGTTCTTTGTTAGCTGCCAGTTGCCCTGCAGGTCCACGCTGGCGCGCCGGGTGCTGACAAAATCCTCGACGTCGACCTGGCGGATCTCGTCATCCATCTGCAGCAACGCGACACGGTAGCGGCCGCGGTCGCTGGTGCGGATCTCGGCGTCCACGCCGAGCGCCTGGTTGCGGAAATCCTGGCTGACCGGCGTCGCAAAGAAATCAAGATATTCACTGGTGCCTTCGGCGCGCCAGGCATGCGCGCTCAGCGTGACCTGGTCGGTGGCGCGGTACTGGCCCGAGAGATTGACGCTGCGATTCTGAAAACCGCGGTCCTCGTTGCTGGTCAGCAGCGGCGCGAAGCCATCGCTGTCGATCTGCCCGAGCGCGAAGCCGATCGAACCGCGATCCGCCAGGCGCATGCCGCCATCGAGCTGCACGCTGCGATTGCCATAGCGGCCGCCCGCGAGACTCAGGCCGATGCCCTGCGCGCTTGCCGCGCGCGTGAAGATGTTGACCACGCCACCGATCGCGTCGCTGCCCCACAAAGTGGAGCGCGGCCCTTTGACGATCTCGACGCGCTCGACCATGTCCGGCGCGATGTTATGAATGGCGGCGCCACCAATCGTGCCGGGGTTGATGCGTACGCCGTCGATCATCACCAGCGTGTGATCGCTGTTGGTGCCGCGCACGAACAGCGACGCCGCCTGGCCGGGTCCGCCGTTGCGCGCGACTTCGAGCCCGGCATGCTGTGCTAACAAGCTGCCGATATCGAGCGCCAGCGAGCGCTCGATATCCTCGCGGGTGATCACGATGACGCTGGCCGCGAGCGAATTGACCGGCTCCGGAGTGCGCGTGGCGGTGACCACGGTTTCCTCGAGCGGCTCGTTGTTAGCAGCCAGGGATAACGGAGACAAAAACGCAGCAACGCCGAACAGCGCTGCAAACTTGCCGGTTCGCATAATAGATCCTTGCTCCTGCTCGCCCGCAGGTTCGGGTTAATGTTGGTTCGATCCGCCAGATCGGTCTCCGGGCTCGCAGCTGCAAAGCACTTTGTGGCGCTTCGCGGTGCGCCGCCTTCCCATGCTTTTTGGGCACAGTGGCATTTGGCGCACTTTGTCTCTGCATACCGTTGCGGGGGCAGCGCCGGAATCAAACCTTGCGGCTCTTGACCGGCTTCCCATACATCTGGCGACGCGACTCTAAGAACCGCCCGGGGTTCTGTCAAGGCAACGTACAATTCACCCATGCCGTCCCAGGAATTGCAGGCCGCGCTGGATGCGGCCCAGGCCGCCGCCGAGGTCATTCGCCGCCTTTATCGCCAGAATCTCGCGGTCACGCTCAAGGCCGACCGCTCGCCGGTCACGCAGGCCGATGTGCAGTCGGAGGAGGCGATCCGCGCCGTGCTGGCCGCGCGCTTTCCGGGCTACGGCTTCTACGGCGAGGAAACCGGCCAGCAGCGCATGCAGGCCGAGTCAGTCTGGCTGGTGGATCCGATCGATGGCACCAAGTCGTTCGTGCGCGACTGCCCGTTCTTTTCCACGCAGATCGCGCTGATGCGCGGCGGCCGCTTCGTGTTAGGCGTGTCCTGCGCCCCGGCCTACGGCGAGCTGGCCTGGGCCGAGCGCGGCAGCGGCGCCTGGCTGGATGGCAAGCCGATCCGCGTCAGCGACACCGCCACGGTCGACAACGCCATCCTGTCGAGCGGCAATCTCAAGACGCTGGCGCGTGGCCCGGCCTGGGGCGCGTACGGCCGGCTGGTCAGCCGCGTGAACCGGATTCGCGGTTACGGCGACTTCGTGCACTACCACCTGCTGGCGCGCGGCGCGCTGGACGCGGTGATCGAATCCGACGTCAACATCCTCGACATCGCCGCGCTCACGGTCATCGTCGAGGAAGCGGGCGGTCGCTTCACCGACCTTGCGGGCGGCGCGGTCGGGCTCGACACCACCACCGTGTTAGCCAGCAATGGGCCGCTGCATGCACCGCTGCTCAGCGCGCTTGCGGCCTGAAGCCCGGCAGCAGCACCAGCGGCGTGTGGTAGAGCTGCGACAGCCGTTCCAGGCCCAGCATGTCCTGCGGACTGCCGCATTCCCAGCGGCCGTCGCCCGACAGCAGCAGCACCTGGTCGGCGATGTCCGCCGCCAGCGAGGGATCGTGCAGGCTGACCAGCGCGCCGCCACCCGCGGCCCGGTGCTCGCGCAGCAGGCCTAACAAGACGGCCTGTTGCGCCGGATCGAGATGGTTGGTGGGCTCATCGAGCAACCACAGCCGGGTGCGCTGCACCAGCAGCAGCGCCAGATCCAGGCGCCGCCGCTCGCCGCCGGACAGGCTGGCCACTTCCTGCTGCGCCTTGTCCGCGAGGTCCAGTCGTTGCAGCGCTGCCAGCGTGCGCTCCTGGTCAGCGCCGGATTCGGCAGCGCCGCCGCCCTGCCACGGATAGAGCCCGAGCGTCACGAAATCCAGCACCGTGCCGACGACCTCGGTGCCGGAATCCTGCGGCATGAAACTCAGCCGCCGCGCGACCTCGCGCCGCGACAGCGAGTCCCGTGCCGTGCCGCCTAACATCACGGTCGCGGCGGACGCGCCGCGCAGTCCGGCCAGCGACAGCAGGCAAAGCGTCTTGCCGCTGCCGTTGCAACCTAACACCACGGTGGTCTGGCCGGCACGGATGGTCAGTGCCAGTTGTGCGACCAGCGTGCGCCCGGCGACAGTCACGTCCAGGCCGCGCACGGCCAGCTGGGGTTCTGCGTGGTTCACGAACGCTCAGGGCTGCAGGCGGGTATGCGTCCAGCGGCCCGACGCTGCGCGCTGCCAGCGCGCGCGATCGTGCAGCCGCGAGCCGCCTTCGGTCCAGAGTTCCAGCGCGTCGATGCGCAGGTGATAGCCGCCCCAGTGTGGCGGCCGCGGGATGTTAGCTGTGACGCTGTTGTCGTCTTCGGGGCCGGGGACCGGCACGCCAAAACGCGCCGCGGTCGCCTCGACGGCGCGCTCCAGGTCGCGGCGCTGCGCCAGCGGCCGGCTTTGCGCGCTGGCCCAGGCGCCGACACGCCGTTGCCAGGGGCGCGTGGCAAAATATTCGTCGCTTTCGGCGGCGGGGGCGCGCTCGACCAGGCCCTCGATTCGCAACTGCCGGTGCAGCGCGTCCCAGTGCATGACCACCGCGGCCCGGCCGTTAGCCGCCAGTTCGTGGCCCTTGCGTGATTCGTAATTCGTGAAGAAGGAAATGTAGCCCTGCGCGGCATTGATTTCCTTGCACAGCACGACGCGCGCCGACGGGCAGCCCGCGGCATCCACGGTCGCCAGCACCATCGCATTGGGATTGGGTTGGCTGGCGGCGGCATAGGCCTGCTCCAGCCAGATTGCGGCCAGCGGCAGCGGGTCCTCGGGCAGGGCGTCGGGTAGAAAATCGGTCAGTGGCTTCATGTGCACATGTTATCGCCCGGAAAGCGCTTGCGCATGCGGAGGGCTCTGGTTACAACACAACTTCACCCTGGAGCGACGATGACCCTCGAAGAACTACGACAGCGGCTGAACGAGATCGACGGCCAGCTTCTGGACCTGATCGCCGAAAGGCAGGAAAAGAGCCGCGAGATTGCGCGCGTCAAACGCAGCACCGGCCAGGCCACCCGCGACTTCCAGCGCGAGCGGGAGGTCATTCTCGGGGCGCGCGAGCGGGCCGCCAGCATCGGTGTCGACCCGAAACTGGCGGAAACGCTGATGCGGCTGCTGATCCGCAGTTCCCTGACCACCCAGGAACAGGCCAGCGTGGTGGCGGGCAGCGCCGGCACCGGGCAACGTGCGCTGGTGATCGGTGCGGCCGGCAAGATGGGCGGCTGGTTTTGCCGCTTCCTGCTGAGCCAGGGATTCGAGGTCGACAGCAGCGATCCCGCGGGCGCGCCGCCTGGCACCCGCGACGTCGGCGACTATCGCCAGAACCCGCTCGATCACCATTTCATCGTGGTCTCGACGCCCCTGTCGATGACCGACTCGGTGCTGCGCGAACTGGCGATGCGGCGCCCGCCGGGCGTGATCTTCGACCTGGCGTCGCTGAAGTCGCCATTGCGCGGCGGCCTGATGGCGCTGAAATCACACGGCTGCCGCGTGACCTCGGTGCACCCGATGTTCGGGCCGGACACCGACCTGCTGTCGAGTCGCCATGTGATTTTTGTCGACCTCGGCCACGCCGAGGCGCTGGAAAAAGCCCGCGACCTGTTCCGGCCGACCATGGTCGAACAGGTGATCATGTCGCTCGACGAACACGATCGCCTGATTGCCTACGTGTTAGGCCTGTCGCATGCCGTGAACATCGCCTTCTTCACGGCGCTCGCCGGCAGCGGCGAAGCCGCGCCGCGCCTGTCGCAGCTGTCCTCGACCACCTTCGATTCGCAGCTCGACATCGCCAGCCGGGTCGCGCAGGAAAATGCCGACATGTACTTCGAAATCCAGAGTCTCAACGACTACGGCGCGGAATCACTCGAAGCGCTGGCGCAGGCGGTGGAAAAGATCCGCACCGCGGTGCTGTCGCGCCAGCGCGGCGATTTCACCGCGCTGATGCGCCGTGGCCGCGAGTATCTCGAGGATCGCCGCAGCCTCAACGAGCGGCGCGTCTGAGCAGCACGACAAAGATCGGCGCGCCGATCAGCGCCATGACCGCCCCCACCGGCAACTGCCGCGGCGCCGCCACGGTGCGCGCCAGCGCATCGGCCACCACCAGCAGGCTGCCGCCCGCGATCGCCGCCGCCGGCACCAGCACGCGGTGATCCGCGCTGCCGAGCGCGAGGCGCACGCCGTGCGGGACGATCAGTCCGACGAAGCCGATCGCGCCCGCGGTCACCACCGCAAACGCGGTCAGGATCGCGCTGCCTAACAAAATGCAGCGGCGCCACAGCGGCACGGCGAGCCCGAGGCTGGCCGCGCGCAGGTCACCGCTGGCTAACAGATTGAGCCCGCGGCCGGAGAACATGCAGACCACGGTGGCCGCCAGCGCCAGCGCCAGCGCCCAGGCCGGTTCCGGCGCCCAGCCCAGGTCGCCCGCCAGCCAGAACACCATGCCGCGCAACTGCGGCGCATCGGCGATGGTCAGCAGCACGGTCAGCAGCGCCCCGCAGGCGCTGGCCACCACGGCGCCGGTCAGCAGCAGCCGGGCGTTGCTGCCGCGCTCGCCCAGGGTGACCACCAGTACCAGTGCCAGGAGTGCGCCAGCGGCCGCGCAGCCCTGCGTGACCAGCAACCCGGCACCCAGGCTCATGGCGGCCAGGGCGCCTATGGCACCCCCGCCCGAGAGCCCCAGAACGTAGGGGTCGGCAAGCGGGTTGCGCAGCATGGTCTGCAGCAGCACACCCGCCAGGCTCAGCAGCGCACCAACGGCGAACCCGGCCAGGACCCGCGGCATCCGCAACTGCCACACAATGCTGTGGGCCAGTTCATCGCCCGGCCCGACCAGGGCGGCTAGGATCTGCCGGGCTGACAGATCTGCCGAGCCTGCGACGCTGCCAAAAATGGCGGCCAGGACAGCGGCGGCGGCCAACAGGCCGAAAACCAGTGTCGAGCGGCGCGTTAGTGCGGACGTGGACATAACCACGCCAAGCCTAGCAGCCTTGTGACGGAACCGGAGGCCGGGTACAAAGTGTGGCTGTGACTGATCAAATCGATTCCGATGGATTTCGCAGCAATGTCGGCATTCTGCTGATGCATGCCGATGGCCGCGTGTTCCTGGGCCGCCGCCACGGCGGCAAAGGCTGGCAGTTTCCGCAGGGCGGCGTGCTGCAGGATGAGCCGGTGGAAGCGGCCTTGTACCGGGAATTGCATGAAGAAATCGGCCTGCGTCCGGAGCAGGTGGAACTGCGTGGCTCGACCTCGCGCTGGTTGCGCTATCGGCTGCCGTCCCGGCTGGTACGCCGCGATACGCAGCCGCTCTGCATCGGGCAGAAGCAGCGCTGGTTTTTGTTAGGTCTGCGCGATCCGGAGACGCGTTTTGAATTCGATCGCTGCGCCAGGCCGGAATTTGACGATTGGCGCTGGGTGGGTTTCTGGGAGCCGGTGCGCGAAGTGATCGCATTCAAGCGCAAGGTCTATGTCAGGGCGCTGCACGAACTGGGAGCGATCGCATTTCCCACCGGGCTGCCGCCGTACCCGGCCTGGTGGCCGGACGTCGCTCCCGCGGCGCGCAAGGCGAGCTGACCCATGGCAGTTCCCAGCCCGCAGCTGATTGTCCGCGAGCCCATGCCCTGGCGGCAGCGCTTGTTGTTAGCTGCGCTGGGGCTGACCCTGCTGATCGGCTTTTTCGGCGCGTTTGAATACGGACGCTCGAGTTCCAGCTACGATTTCTGGGGTACGGTGGTCGAGCGCCGCGAGCTCAATACGCGTATCGAGACCCTGGAGGCTGAGAACCAGGAACTCCGCGGCAAGCTGGCGGTTGCCGAAACCGAGCGCCTCAGTCTCAACCGCGAGCGCGCCGAGGTGGCGCGCAATATCGGCGAATTGCAGGCGCAGGTTTCGCGCCAGGAGCAGCAGCTGGCGTTCTACAAGGGCATCGTGACCCAGGGCGCCAACCCCGCCGAAGTCAGAATTCAACGCATCCGCGTGGAGGCGGGTGCGAGCCCGGGCCGATTTCGGCTGAAAATCGCGCTGGTCCGGCCGGTCCAGAATGAAAGCCTGGTATCCGGGTCCGTTCAGGTCCAGGTGGATGGCCAGCAAAAAGGCCTGCCGGTACGCCTTGAATTGCGTCAAATAACCGACCCGCAGACCCCAAGCCTGCCATACAGTTTTCGCTATGTTGAGAACCTGGACACGTATCTGACACTTCCCGTTGATTTCCGCCCGGAACGGGTTACGGTAGAGCTTCGGTCCTCCAAGAAGGGCGCCGACCCGCAGGTCCAGACCCAGGTCTGGGATGCGAGTGCCACTTGATTTCCGGACCTGGCGCACCCAAGGAGACATACATGTTCGGATCCAAGAAAGAAACGCTGCACGGCCGCGTTGACACCCTGATTTCAGATACCGCCCGGATCGTCGGCGACGTCGGGTTCAGCGGCGGGCTGCACCTCGACGGCAAGGTCACCGGCAATGTGGCTTCGGAACCCGGCAACAACTCCACCCTCTGGGT
>DAIQQI010000158.1:0-7506 GCA_036786925.1 Steroidobacteraceae bacterium | reverse complement strand
TCATTTTCCTTGAGAAAAGCGTCGTGGCCGTAGACCGAGCTCAGTTCGATCAGTTCGGCGTCAGGAAGCCGCGCAACCATCGCCCGCACATCGCCCAGGGGAACCAGCTGATCTTCAACGATACCGACCGCGGTGGTCGGCACGAAGATGCGCGCCGTGTCGGCCCGATGCAGGTCTATCGACTCGGACAGCACCAGGTACGCTTCGGGCCGGTGTCGCTTGACGAAATCATCGCCGCGCGAAAACAGGTATTTCTCGACCGCAAACACGTGCCGGTCACCGTCATGTTGCGGTGCTGCCGAAAACCGCGCCGCAAATTCCTCGGGACTGCGATAGGTCGCCATGCCTAACGCACGCGCAAGCTTGAGACCGCCTTCCGCATCCCCCTGCTGCTGCGCGAAGCGCACGATACCGCGCTGCACGCTGCGCCAGGCTGTGGCCATCGGATGACCGCGGTCCGCGGCGCTGATGACACACAGGCGCGACAGCCGCTCCGGATAACGCTCCGCGAACGCCAGCCCCACCATGCCGCCGTAGGAGGCGCCGAACAACGCCTGCAGGGACTTGGTACCCAGGTGATTCAGCAACCACAGCAGTATCTCGGCCTGGTCGTAACTGGAGACGGCCGGAAACGCCTCCGCACCGGTCGGCCCGGTGGTGTCGCCGCTGCCACCCAGGTAGTCATACGAGAGGATGCGACAGCGATCCGACGGCAATGCCAGTCCGGGGCCCGCGATGTTCTGCCACCAGCCAGGTTCCTGGGTACTGGCGGCAGCCACGCGACGATCCGCGGAAATGCCGCCTAACGCCACCACCAGCGGCCCCGAGTCCGGGCCCGTCAGGCGCCAGGCCACACGGACGCGCGACAGCACGCCGCCGTGGTGCAGTTTCATGTCACCCGGGATCTCCAGGATGCCATCACGGTGCCGGATAACGGCGCTTGGAACCGCGGCGCTGTTAGCCACGGAACTGGGATTAGCCACGGAACTGGGAGCCGCTGCCTTGCCTGGGTTTTCGCTCATAGATCGACCGCCTCGGGAAACAAACTTCGGGCCGCTCACCGAGCTTCTGCCGAAAGTTGGGCGGTAAGTCGCGGTGTAACCGCAACCTGATTGCCGCCATCTGACAGCACCAGGGCTGGCAGCCGGGCAAACCGCTCATCTGTCTAGGCCGGAAGGCCTCGCAGGAGTTGGCACCATGCCCAGACTGGTTAGATCTGGCGGTTGCCCCGGCGTCGTTGGGCCCATCCCTCGGCCGGTCTCGATGAGTATTGGCATATTACTTTTGTGAGCTGGTTGCGTCAACGCCATTTGCGCCCTGACGTTCCAATGTGCTAGTGTGTTAACGTATTAGTACATTCGAGCAATATGAAAACTCACCAGAACATCAGCCCCCGCCAGGAGGCCCTGAACGAGCGCAACCTGTTTGCCGCGGTCTGCCAGCTGCGCTCGGTGGAAGAATGCCGGGCCTTTTTTCGTGACCTGTGCACGCCCGCGGAATTGCAGGCCATGGCGGACCGCTGGTCGGTGGTGGAACACCTCGAGCGCGGCGTCCCCTATCGTGAAATCCACCGGCTCACGGGTGTTAGCGTCACCACCATCGGGCGCGTGGCCCGCTATCTGGCCGCCGGCAACGGCGGCTATTCACTCGTGGCGCGCCGGCTTGCAGCGCCGCGCCATCAGCGGCCGGCAGGAAACACACAATGAACCCACCCGACACCAGTCAGCGGCTCAAGCTGGCGATCCAGAAATCCGGCCGGCTGACGGACCCTTCCGTGGACGTGTTGCAGCGCTGCGGGCTCAAGCTCTCGCGTGGCAAGGATCAGTTGATGGGATTTGGCGAGAACATGCCGCTGGATGTGCTGTTCGTCCGCGACGATGACATCCCGGACCTGGTGCAGGAAGACGTTTGCGACCTCGGCCTGGTCGGACTCAATGTGCTGGAGGAAAAGCGCCTGGAGCTTGAGGCGCGGGGCGGCCAAGCGCGCTTCGAAATCCTCAGGACCCTGGACTTCGGTCGCTGCCGCCTGTCGATCGCGGTGCCCCATGGCGCCGAGTGGCAGGGCCCGCACACACTGGCCAATCGCCGCGTGGCAACAACCTATCCTTACCTGCTGCAGCGCTGGCTCACGGCTAACAACCTGCAGGCTGAAATCGTGACACTCTCCGGTGCGGTGGAAATTGCGCCGCGGCTCGGGCGCGCCGATGCGATTTGTGATCTGGTCTCGACCGGCTCCACGTTGCAGGCCAACCATCTACGCGAAGTGTGCACGGTGTTTGAGAGCCAGGCGGCCCTGATCCGGACGCCTGTGAAACTACCCGATGTGCGCGAGAGCTGGATCGCACGCCTGCTGATGCGCATGGACGGCGTGCAGCAGGTCCGCGAGAGCAAATACATCATGCTGCACGCGCCGCGCAGCGCCCTGCCCGCCATCGCGCGCTTGCTGCCGGGCAGCGAAGGACCCACAGTCATTCCGCTCGAAGGACACCCGGATCGCGTCGCGGTGCATGCCGTCTGCCGCGAAAACGTGTTCTGGGAAACGCTGGAGAGCCTCAAGGCGGCCGGTGCCAGTGCCTTGTTAGTGCTGCCGGTCGAGAAGATGCTGGCTTAGTCCGGCGAAGCGCATGCAGGTTCTCAATTGGCAGGAGCTTGATGCCGGCGCAAGGCGCGCGGCGTTCGCGCGCCCGGCAGCGGGACAATCGGAACGCGTACGCAGCGAAGCCCGGGACATCATCGATCAGGTGCGGCGGGACGGTACGGCCGCGTTGTTAGCGCTGACCGTCCGGTTCGAGCACGCGCAGTTGTCGCAGCTGCAGGTCTCGGACGCGGAAATTGCCACAGCGCGCAGGTCCCTGCCGGCGGACGCGTTGGCGGCGATAGAACGCGCAATTGCCAACGTGCGGCGCTTTCACGCTGCGACGACCACTGCGCCGGTTGCGATCGATGTCGAACCTGGTGTGCGCTGCGAGCGCCTGATACGGCCACTGCAGGCGGTCGGACTTTATGTACCCGCGGGCTCGGCGCCCCTGCCCTCGACCGCCATCATGCTGGCCGTGCCTGCCACTCTCGCCGGATGTCCGGTGCGGGTCGTTTGCACGCCGCCGCGAGCGGACGGCTCCGCTGATCCCGCGGTCCTGGTGGCCGCTTCGTCAGCCGGCGCCACCGCGATCTTCAAGCTGGGCGGCGCCCAGGCCATCGCTGCGATGGCCTACGGCATCGCACCGCTGCCCAAGGTCTGCAAGGTGTTTGGTCCCGGCAATGCCTGGGTCACCGCGGCGAAACAGCTGGTTGCCGAAGATGCCAACGGCGCCGCTCTCGACATGCCTGCGGGCCCGTCCGAAGTCATGGTGATCGCCGATGCCAGCGCGCGCGCCGACTGGATCGCGGCGGATTTGTTAGCCCAGGCGGAACACGATCCCTTGTCGCAGGCCATATTGTTGACCGATAGCGCGCCGATCGCGCAGGCTACGGCCGCCGCGGTGCAGGCACAGCTTGTGACGCTGTCGCGCCAGTCGGTGTTGCGGGCGTCGGTTGCTGCGCTGCGCATCGTCCATGTCCAGGACCTGACCACTGCGTTCGCAATTGCCGAGGACTACGCGCCTGAGCACCTGATCATCGAAACAGCCGAACCAAGGCGCTGGCTGTCGCGCGTCAATACGGCGGGCTCGGTGTTCCTCGGGCACTACACGCCCGAATCGATGGGCGATTACTGTTCCGGGACCAATCACGTGTTGCCGACCTACGGCCACGCGCGCGCCTACAGCGGACTGGGTCTGAGCGACTTTCAGCGCCGCATGACCGTGCAGGAACTGAGCGGCGATGGCTTGCGTTCGCTCGGCCCCACCGCGGTCACGCTGGCACGGCTGGAAGGCCTGGATGCGCATGCCAATGCCGTAACCATCCGCCTGGCCGCTGCCGGCGCAATGGCGACAAGCTGATGTCAGACGTTGCCACCGTGTTAGCTCTCGCCCGCGCGGACATCCGCGAGCTCAGCCCTTACGCACATGCCAGCTGGGCGCCGGAATTGACCCGGCTGCATGCCAACGAGCTGCCCTGGCCTGCCAATCCAGGCGGCGGTGCACCGCAGAATCGCTACCCGGAGCCGCAGCCCGCGGAACTCCTGCAGGCGCTGGCGCAGTATTACGCCGTTGAACCGGCGCAGCTGGTGGCTACCCATGGCAGCGACGAAGCCATTGATCTGATCACGCGGGTGTTCTGCCGGGCGGGCCAGGATGCAGTGCTTGTTACGCCGCCCACCTTCGGCATGTTCGCCGTCGCGGCCCATGTCCAGGGAGCCGCAGTCATCGAGGTGCCGTTACGCGCCGAGCAGGACTTCGCGCTCGATCCCGCCGCAGTCAAGACCGCAATCAGCAGCAACAGCAATATCAGGATTGTCTGGTTGTGCTCACCTAACAATCCGAGTGGCGCGCACCTGGCGGAAGACTCCATCATGGAGGTCATCGCTGCCGCACGTGGCCGTGCAATGGTCGTTATCGACGAAGCCTATGCCGAATTCAGCAGCAGGCCCTCATTGACCCGCCTGCTCACGCAGAACCCGCATCTGGCGATACTGCGCACCATGTCGAAGGCACACGGCCTGGCGGGGGCGCGCATCGGTGCAGTCATCGCTCACCCGCAGGTCATCGATCTCATCAGGAAGATCATTCTGCCCTACACACTGTCGAGCGGCAGTATCGAAAGTGCGCTGGCAGCGCTTGCCCCCGCCGCGCTGGCAGAAACCCGCCGGCGCGTGCGTGAATTGATTGCCTCGCGCGAGCAGCTGGCCATGGACCTGAAGGCGAGCCCGGCGATTGAGCGCGTCTGGCCCAGCGATGCCAATTTCCTGCTGGTGCGTTGCCGGCCCGGGTCGCGACTGTTCGAGCGCTGGATCGAGGCCGGCCTGTTAGTCCGGGATTTTCGCCGCGCGCGCGGACTTGAAAACTGTTTGCGCGTGACCGTCGGTACCGCCGAGCAAAACCAGCGCCTGCGGGCAGTGTTAGGATCCTGACCATGAAAGTTGCCTTTGTAGACCGTGATGGCACGCTGGTGGAAGAGCCGGCGGATGAGCAGGTCGATTCACTGGAAAAGATCCGCTTCATGCCCGATGTGTTTGCCAGCGTCAAACGCCTGCAGGCGGCGGGTTTCCGGCTGGTGATGGTGACCAACCAGGACGGCCTCGGCGGCGCGAGCCTGCCACAGGAGAAATTCGACCTGGCGCACCAGTTCATTCTCGACGCGTTCAGCAGCCAGGGCATCGAGTTCGACGCGGTGTTTATCTGCCCGCATTTCGTGCGGGATGCCTGCGAGTGCCGCAAGCCTAAGACCGCACTGGTTGCGGGTTACGTGCGCGATCATGCGGTTGATCTCGCGGCGAGCTGCATGATCGGTGACCGAGACACGGATCTGGCTTTTGCCGACAATCTCGGCGTGCGCGGCTTGCGCGTTCGCCGGCATGGAACCGCGGAGGAAACCTGGTCGGCGCTGACCGACAAGCTGCTGGCACGCCGGGCAACCGTACACCGCAAGACCCGCGAAACGGACATCACGGTCGACGTCAATCTGGATGCGACGACACCCATTGTGGTGCATACCGGCATCGGCTTTTTTGATCACATGCTGGAGCAACTTGCCAAGCATGGCGGTTTTTCGCTGACCCTGCGCTGCGCCGGCGATCTCGAGATCGACGAGCACCATACCGTGGAAGACTGCGCGTTAGCCCTGGGCGAGGCGCTGCGGCGGGCGCTGGGCGACAAGAAGGGAATCGCGCGTTACGGCTTCGTGCTGCCGATGGACGAGGCGCGTGTGCAGGTTGCGCTCGACCTCTCCGGGCGTGCCTATGCGGTTTTCGAGGGTCGCTTTGCCCGCGAGTCGGTGGGCGGCCTGCCGACCGAACTGGTGCCGCATTTCTTCCGCTCGCTGGCGGAATCGTTGGCGGCAGCGCTGCATGTCACCGTCGTCGGCGACAACACGCACCACATGATCGAGGCCTGTTTCAAGGGCACGGCGCGCGCCTTGCGCATGGCCTTCGCCCGCGAAGGCGCGGAACTGCCGAGTACCAAGGGCCTGCTTTGAGCGCGGATGTCGTCATCGTCGATTCCGGTGGCGCGAATCTCGCATCGCTGCAACATGCGCTCGCCAGGCTGGGATCGAGTTCGGTGGTCAGCCAGCAGGCCGCGGACATCGTCGCTGCAGGCCACGTGTTGCTGCCCGGTGTCGGATCCGCCGCAGCGGCGATGAGCAATCTGCAACGGACCGGCCTCGATCGACTGCTGCCCACATTGACACAGCCCGTGTTAGGTATTTGCCTTGGAATGCAACTGCTGTTCGAGAGCTCGGCCGAGGGCGACACCGCCGGGCTCAGCATCGTGCCCGGGCGGGTCGACCGACTCGAGGCGTCAGTGGACCGGCCGGTACCGCATATGGGCTGGAACACGCTGCTGCCGCGCAAGGACGATGCTTTGCTGGCACAAATTGACACGCAGGACCGTGTGTATTTCGTGCACAGCTTTGCCGCTCCGGTCGGCCCCTGGACCACAGCGTCCTGCGAGTACGGGCCGGAGTTCTCCGCTGTCATCGCGCGCGGCAATTTTCGTGGCGTGCAGTTCCATCCGGAGCGATCCGGCGCGGTGGGCGCCCGGCTGCTGGCTAATTTCCTGGCGCTGTGACCATGGAACTGATTCCATCGATTGATCTGCGCGGCGGCAAATGTGTGCGCCTGCTGCAGGGCGATTTCGCGCGCGAGACACAATATGAACTGGCGCCGCATGAACTGCTGTTGCGCTACCGCGCCATGGGCGCCCGCTGGCTGCATGTCGTGGATCTCGACGGCGCACGCGATGGGCACCTCGCCAATCGCGACACGCTGGTCGCGCTGGCGTCGCAGTCCGGTCTGCTGTTGCAGGTTGGTGGCGGAATTCGCCAGCGTGCGATCGTTGACGACCTGCTGGCGCACGGCGTGGATCGCGTGATCGTCGGCAGCGCTGCGGTCGACGCCGCCGATGAAGTGCGCGCCTGGTTCAGGCATTTCGGCGCGGAGAAGATCGGCCTGGCGTTCGATGTGAAGCTCGACGCTGCCAATGTGCCGCGCGTGCAGACGCGCGGCTGGACCAAAGGCACGCAACTCGCCCTGTGGGATGCGGTCGAGGGTTTCCTCGCGGCCGGGCTGCGCCATGTGCTGTGCACCGACGTGGCCCGGGATGGCGCCCTCACCGGTCCTAACATCGAGCTGTATGCCGAGGCGCAGCGGCGTTTTCCGCAGCTTGCCTGGCAGGCATCGGGCGGCGTCCGTTCTGCGAGCGACCTCGCGGCCCTCGACCGGCTTGGCCTGGCCGCGGCGATCAGTGGCAAGGCCCTGATCGAGGAGCGCCTGGACCCGCGGGACCTGACGGCCTGGCTGCCAGGCGCGACCCAGGCTGGGCGTTAGCCGCAGCGATGTTAGCCCGGCGCATCATCCCCTGCCTCGATGTCCGCGACGGACAGGTCGTCAAGGGCGTCCGATTTCGCGAC
>DAIQQI010000435.1:0-2274 GCA_036786925.1 Steroidobacteraceae bacterium | reverse complement strand
AGCTATGTAACCAAGGACCCGAGCCAGGAATTCTCCGGCGGCGTCAATGGCGAATTCAGCGATTTTGGCCGCTACGAAGCGACTGCCGCGCTGAGCGGCCCGCTCGGCGAGACCTTCGGCTGGCGCCTGAATGTCGCCAGCTGGAATGACAATGGCGTCCACAAGAACCGCGTGACCGGCGCCAAGGTCGGTGGCGGCGATGGTAACGGCGCGGCGCTGACACTCAAGTGGACGCCGAGCGAGAATTTCGACGTCAAGACGCGCTTTGAGTATTCGGACGATCATTACGACCCGTTCCCACAGGCATCGCTGCGCGGCAACACCCGCCTTTTCCGGCCTTCCGGCGGCTCGACGCTGCAACTCTCGACCGGCGCAGCCGCGAGCCTGCCGGGCGCGTGCCTGTCACTGACCACGGGTACCGGCGCACCTAACAACGCGCAGTGCCGGGTGTATGCCCCCACATTCGGATTCTTCCCGGGCGGCAACGGCGTGCTCTCGTACCGTGGCACCATACCGGGCGCCGACACCCTGAACGTGCAGCTCGATACTGACCCGCGCACCGGCGTCGACTATGCGGGTGAGAACCGCACCATCAAGCGTTTCGCGATGGTCATGAACTGGGATTTCGGCAAGGGCGTGCTGACCTCGCTGACGGGTTACACCGATGCCAAGTTCGACTGGCTGGAAGATGGCGATTTTGATTCCGGGCGCGTCGATGCCAGTGGCAACCTGACGGCAACCGACATCGTCGGCCGGGCAACGCAGTTCGACTACGACAATTCCACCAACCAGTTCTCGCAGGAACTGCATTTCCAGTCGACGCTCGAAGGCCGCTTCAACTTCATGTTAGGCGCCCTGTACTGGACGGAAGACGTCGACCAGATCGCGCGCTCGGTATCGCTGGTCTGCTCGCCGGCCACGCCTGCCAACACCTTCTTTCCGGGCCAGCCGGCGATTCCGCCTGCCTGCCAGAGGATTGGTACCACCTCGCCGCTGAACGGCAACCAGACGCTGGCGCTGATGACCGCGGTCCCGCGGCCTAACGGACGCCGGACCAAGCATGAGTCCATTTTCGGCGATCTGGCCTTCAAGCTGTCGGACCGCGCAAACCTGGTGCTGGAAGCGCGGCGCACCAATGAGTCCGAGCAGATCAACGGCGTCAATTGCTCGGCGATACCCGGCGCCGCGAATTGCCAGGACCCGACCTTCCCCGGATTTGCGCTGTTCGGACCATCGATCAATTACCTCTACCCGTTCTTCAATCCGTTTGCGCCCGTGGTGCCCGGCCCCGGCGTGCGCCAGGGCCCCGGCGTCGCGGTCAACCTGCCGAAGACGTCCTCGAGCTTCACGACGCCCCGCATGACTGTCGACTACAAGCTCATGGACGGCGTGATGTTGTACGCCAGCATCGCGAAAGGTCACAAACCGGGCGGCATTTCGACCACCACCAGCGGCTCGTGGAACGATGCCGACTATGACGGCAAGTACGACGAAATCTCGTACAGTGCCGAAAAACTCAAGCAGGTGGAGTTTGGCGCCAAGATGCAGTTCCTGGAGAACCGCCTGCGCATCAATCCGTCGATCTTCAAGATGACCTACACCGACAAGCAGACCGGCTCGCAGTTCGTGACGCCATCTGGTTTGTTAGTTGGTCGAATCATCAATGCCGGCCAGGCCACCGTGAAGGGCATGGATCTCGAGGCGGATTATCGTGTGACTTCGAACCTCACGCTGGGCATCAATTACAGTTACCTCGATGCCAGGTATGACGATTTTCCGTTCACCAGCACGTCGTCGACCGACGCCGCACGCTTCGGGGGCTGCCCGCGCGGCGAGAATCCCAGGCTGTGCTACATCAACCTGGCGGGCAAGAAGATCGAACGCGCACCCGAACACTCGGTGGTCGCCACGGCGCGCTGGCAGCGCGCCGTTGCCGATCTGATGGGCGCCAAGGATGTCCGCTTCTTCATCGAAGGCGACGTGCAGGCGCAGGGCGAGCGCTTCGTCGACCAGTGGAACCTGGTGAAGCTGGACGACTTCGTGCATGCCAACCTGCGCGTTGGCCTGGAATCGGATCGCTGGGATGTCCTGGTCTATGCGAACAACGTGACCGACGATGACACGGTCATGGCCGGGGTCAACAATCCCGGCGCTGTCGACCAGTACTTCTTCGACTTCACGTCGTTCTCACCATCGGATGCGTTTGTCGCGACGATGCCGGATCCGCGCGTCATCGGACTGCGCTTCTCCTGGCGTTTCGGCGCGAAATAACGC
>DAIQQI010000009.1:0-24142 GCA_036786925.1 Steroidobacteraceae bacterium | reverse complement strand
GAGGCGGCGGCGGTGCGATGATGTCCGTCGGCGATGTAGAGCGCCGCCATCGCGTCGAACGCCGAGGTCAGGCGGGCGATGCGATCCTCCTCACGAATGACCCACAGCATGTGCCGCACGCCGCTGCGCAATTGCGCATCGACCTCGATGCCGTCCCGCGCGTTGAAGCGCACGCCGGCCGCCTCGAGACCCAGGTCTTCGAGGTTGCGCCTGCGCCCGGCCGCCACCAGCAGCGTGTCGCATTCCAGCTGGGTGCCATTGCTCAGCGTCAGTCGCCGCTGTGCACCCTGCCGTTCGACCCGCTCGACTTTGGTGCCGGTCAGGACCTGCACGCCATCCGCCGCCAGCGCGGCTGCGACCAGCGCCGCGGCATCCGGTTCGTCGTTAGCCAGGATCCCGGCGGCAACTTCGACCAGGGTGACACGGCTGCCGAGTCGCGCGAACGCCTGTGACAGTTCACAGCCGATCGGCCCCGCACCTAACACCACGAGCCGGCCCGGCGGTTGTTGGAGCTCGAAGATGGTTTCGTTGGTCAGTGGCTCCGATTCCGCGAGTCCGGGAATGGCGGGAATCGCCGCGCGCGCGCCGGTGGCAATGACAAACTTGCGGCCGCGCAGGACCAGGTCGCCGACCTGTACGGTTTTAGGGCTGGTAAACCGGGCGGCGCCCAGGAACACGTCGACACCGGCTTCGCTGTAGCGCCTGACGGAATCATGTGGCGCGATGCTGGCCCGGACCATGCGCACGCGATTCATCGAAGCGGCGAATGACATGCCGGAACTGGCCGCGGCCAGCAAAGTCTTGGACGGCACGCAACCCACGTTGAGGCAGTCGCCGCCCATCGCGTGGCGCTCGACCAGCGCGACTTTCGCACCGAGGCCGGCAGCTGCGATCGCCGTCACCAGGCCGGCGGGGCCCGCGCCGATAACGACCAGGTTGTAACCCGGCGCCGGCGACGGGTTGCGGTAATCCGCGGGGAATACGCAGTCGCGCCAGCGCTGTTGCAGCAGCAACTCATCCGTCCCGTTCGCGGGCGCTTCGTTCACGGGCTGCTCTCGTGGGCGGCGATTTCACGCCCCAGCTCGCGCCCCGCGAGGCGCGTCACGAGCACCGTGACCACGATCGTCGCCACCAGTCCGACAGCTAACAAAATCCAGCCGGTCACGCCAATGTCGACATCACCCGACAGCGCCTGCGCGAGGCTCGCGGCCAGCGATCCGGTGTACACGTAGGCCAGCGTGGCCGGCATCATGCCAACCCACGAAGCGGGTATGAAATCCCGCACCCGCACCGCGCTGACGCCGTACGCGTAGTTCAGCAGGAAGAAAGGGAATACCGGCGACAGGCGCGTCAGCAGGACGATCCAGAAGCCGCGCAGCTCCAGGCTGCGGTCCAGAGCTCTGAAGCGCGGCATGGTCGCGATCCGGCTCGAGACCCAGTCGCGCGCCACCGTGCGGCCGACGAAGAATGCCGCGGTCGCGCCCAGCGTGCTGGCGAGCGACACCAGCAGAAAGCCCTTGCCGACGCCGAAAATGGCGCCCGCCGCCACCGTCATGGGCGTCGCCGGCACGAAACACACGGTCGCAATCACGTACACGGCGACAAAAATCGCCCAGGCCCGGCCGGGATTCGCCTGCGTCCAGGCAAGAAAATCGCTCAGCCATTCGCGCACCGGCAACAGCCAGGCCGCGGCGATCAGGCCGACAGCCAGCAACAGGATCAGCAGGCGGACGCGATTCAAGAGGCGCTGCCCGCGGCGAACCGTTCCGCCATGGTCACGAGCCGGCGGCGCGCCTGTCTCGGGTCGTCGCGCAACTGCGCGCTGACGCGACTCAGGCTGGCAAGATCATCGACATCAAAGGATCCGCTGGTCATCGACACTCCCTGTCCGGTGGCGCGGCAGCGCGCCAGTAACGCCTCACCTAACAACTCGCTGCTCCATGGCAGGTCCGCGAGAGGCGGCCAGGCCCTGCGCGCGGCCATTGCCACCACGCCGCCGTCATCGGCAGGCGCCAGCACCACGTCGGCATGTTGCAGCATGGCGGCGATCCCGTCCAACAGCGCGACAGTCAACGCAGGCGCATCGCTGCCTATGAATATGAGCCGCTCGCGACCCGCGCTGCGCAGCGACGCGTCGACGGCCATCAGGCGCTCGCCCAGGTTGCCCGGCGGCTGCACCAGCACCTGCATCCGGCCGGCGTTGTTAGCCGTGCGCATGCCGGCCGCCAGCGACGCGAGTTCGGCCGCCGCCCAGGGCTCCTCCTCGGGATCCGCGACCGCCAGGACCGCAGCGCCCGGCCACTCGATCAGGTCCTCGCGCACACAGTCCCACAGCGCCGCCGCAACCTGGCCCGCGGCCTCCGCCCCGATCGCGGCCGCAAGCCTCTGCTTGCCGACCCCACGGCGCGGCTTGCGGCAAAACACCACCAGGCAGGGATTGTTGCTGGACATCCTGATACCGGACCTTGTTCGGAGCCTCAATATTGCACCAGGCCGATTCATACTGTATTCACCCAGGCGGGGGCAAACTGCAAAACGTCATGTCAGGCCTGAAATTCTGGACTCTCGGGGCGCTATTGGCGGTCATGCTGGCGGCGACCCCGGCACATGCTTTTCGCTGCGGTTCGCGCCTGGTCAGCGAGGGCGACACGCGCGGTGAAGTGCGCGCCAAGTGCGGCGAACCCGCCGACGTTGAACGGCGCTCGATCTGGCGTCAGCCGGTGGTGTGGCTGCATGGCCGCCCGTACCGGCTGTCCAACGATCAGGTCGAAATACCGGTCGAAAGCTGGGTCTACAATCTCGGTCCCAACAAACTGATGCGGCGCGTGCGTTTCGAAGACGGCCGCGTCGTCGAGATCGAGACACTTGGCTATGGCTACCGCGAATCCGCAGCTGCGTCCCATACGGCCCGCTGACAACGCCGCTGTCGCGGCCATCATTCGCGCTGTCATGCCGGAATTCGGCGCCAGTGGGCCGGGCTTCGCGATCAATGACGCCGAAGTCGATTGCATGTTCGAAACCTACAACCGTCCGGGATCGCGCTACTTTGTGATTGACGACGGCTCGCGCGTGTTAGGTGGCGGCGGCATCGCGCCCCTGCCGGACACCGGGTCCGGCGAGCCGCCGACCTGCGAGCTGCGCAAGATGTATTACCTGCCCGCGGCCCGCGGCCGCGGTCTTGGCCGGCAAATGATCACCGCCTGCCTCGCGGCGGCGCGCGAGCTCGGCTACCAGCGCTGTTATCTCGAGACGCTGACCGGCATGGATACGGCCCAGCACCTCTACCAGAGCTTCGGATTCGAGAAACTCTGCGCTCCGCTGGGTAACACCGGCCATTTCAGCTGCGACCGGTATTACCTGCTGACGCTCTGACCGTTGACGTCCTGTATCCAGCGTTCGATTTTCGCCTCCAGCACATCGAGCGGCAGGTTGCCGTCACGCAGCAGCTGGCTGTGGAACGCCTTGATGTCGAATTTCGCGCCTAACATCTTTTCGGCATGGGCGCGGATCGCTGTCATGCGCAGCTGACCTACCTTGTAGGCCAGTGCCTGTCCGGGCCACGCGATGTAACGCTCCACCTCGGCTTCGATATCGCTGGCGGCCATCGATGAATTGTCGGCCATGAACTGCATCGCCTGCTCACGCGACCAGCCCTTGGCGTGCATGCCGGTGTCGACCGCGAGGCGCATCGCCCGCAACATCTCGTCGCTGAGCCGCCCATACCATTGGTACGGGTCCTTGAAGAGACCGAGCTCCTTGCCGATCGACTCGCAATAGAGCGCCCAGCCTTCGGCATAGGCGTTGTTGCCGCCGAATCGGCGGAAGCGCGGCAGATCTTTCAGCTCGTGCTGAATCGAAATCTGGAAATGATGCCCGGGAGCAGCCTCATGCAACGACAACGTTTCGATGCCGTAAATCGGTTGGGCGGCCAGGTTGTAGGTGTTGATATACAGGGTACCGGGTCGTTTGCCATCGGCCGACGCCGGCTGATAGGAGGCGCCGGCCGCCGAGCGCGCGCGGAACGCTTCGACTTCGCGCACCTCGTAGTCCGCCTTGGGAAAGTCGGAAAACATGGCCGGCAGCAGTCCATCAATGCGCTTTTTCATCGCACGGAAGTCGTCTAACAAGCTCGCGGCGCTCGCTGCCACGAAGCGCGGGTCGGTTTGCAGCGACCGAAAAAACTCATGCAGGTCGCCACTGAAACCGACCTGCTGACGCACCTGCTCCATCTCGCCGCGGATGCGTGCGACTTCCGCGAGCCCGATCTGGTGGATTTCATCGGCAGTCAGACGCGTGGTGGTACTCACCGCGATGCGATAGTTGTACCAGGCCGCGCCATCCGGCAGGGCCGACCACGCGATCGTGGCGCGTGCCGCCGGCAGGTATTCCGTCTCAATGAAATCCGCCAGCCTGCGATATGCGGGCAGCACTTTGTCAGCCAGCGCAGCCGCGTAGGCCGCTTCCAGGCGGGCCCGATCCGCCGCAGAAAAATCCTCCGGCATGGATTTGACGGGTTGCCAGAACATGCTGGCGCGCGGATCGAGCACGCCGACGGCGCGCAGCTGCGGCACGGTCTTCAGCATCAGCGCGCGCGGCTGCACGACGCCACGGCGCATGCCTGTGCGCATTGCCGCATCCGCCGATTTGCTCCAGGCGACAAAGCCATCGAGGCGCTTCAGGAAATTGTCGTAATCGCGGACCGTGCGAAACGGCTGGGCGCTCTCCCCGGAACCTAACACCGCGATGGTGGACGCGATGCTGTTCATCTGGTCGACCGGCAGCAGCCACTCCGGGAAGCGGGCGCCGTCCAATTGCTGCGCGCGTCCGTTGACGAACGCGTCGTAGCTGATGCGCTCGGAGCCTTTAAGGTCGTCGGGCCGGATGGCCCTGGCGCGCGCCAGGAAACGCCGCTCCAGCGACTCGGCGGCGAGTTGATACTCCAGCGTGGCCGGATTCTCCAGGCGATCGTTGTAGCGCTCGTCGCCGAGATACGTCGCGGTCAACGGCGACAGTTTCAGCGTCTCTTCAAAATACTCTTCGTAGAGGCCGCTCAGTCTGGCGCTGGCCGCCGGCTCGGCGACCGGCGCGGTTACGCAACTGGCCAGCACCACGAGCAGCGGCGCCATCAGCATCGAAAATCCGGTTCTCACATTGCTCCCCTTCGGGTAATCAGACGATAACGCCACAGCAGCAGCGTCGCACAGGCTAACAAACCGACGATAAGCGCGGCCCAGATACCGGGCGCGCCATGCTGCAGGCGGAATCCCCAGTACCACGCGAGTGGCGCGGCCACGCACCAGTACGCAAACACATTCAAGAGCATCGGCACGCGAGCGTCCCGGAAGCCGCGCAGCGCACCCGCCGTGCCAACCTGCAAGCCATCCGCAAGCTGGAATGCGGCAGCGTACAGCAGCAGCTGCCCGGCCAGCAGCTGTAAATCCGCGTCGGCGGTGTAAAGCGCCGCCACGCCGTGACGCGCCGCAACCAGAATCAGTGCCGACAACAACATGAACAAGGCGCAGGCCGCGATTCCAACCCAGCCGGCGCGTGTGCCGCCGCTGCGATCGCCGGCGCCCAGCTTGTGCCCCACGTGGATGGTGGTGGCCGAGTGCAGCGACAGCGGCACCATGAACATCAGGGCGGCATAGCTGATCGAGATCGCGTGTGCGGCCATGATGTTGGGACCGAGCGTGCTGGCCATCAGCCCGGCGGCGCCGAACAGCGCCCCTTCCGCGAGCACGCTACCGGAAATCGGCAGACCCAGACGCAGCACGTCGCGCAGCAGTTTCGTGTCAGGAGCTTCGAACGTTCTTAACGGTGCGTAGGTCCTGTAGATGCGGTGGCTGCGCACGTGCAACACCATGAATCCGAGCATGACCCACTGCACCAGCGCCGTCGCGACACCGCAGCCCACCGCGCCTAACGCCGGCATGCCGAGCTTGCCGTACATGAACACATAGTTGCCGCCGATGTTGGTCAGCAGGCCGAGCAGCGCCGCCCACATGATCGGTCTGGTCCAACCGATGCCTTCGCTGCAAAAGCGCAGCACCAGGAATCCCATCGTGGCCGGTATGCCAAACGCCGCGGCGGCTACATACGCCGCGGCCAGATCCGCGGTCGCGACCGGCGTGCCGATGGCGCGCAGCACCGGGCCTGTTAGCATCAGGCAGGCGCAAACAACCACCGCTACCGCCAATGCCAGCCACAGCCCCTGCCGGAACAGCCGCGTAACGTCGGCATCGCGTTGCCCACCGTAGGCATGCGCCACTGACGGCGACAGCGACATCAGCAGACCGAGCCCGCCAAGGTAGAATATCCCAAGGAAATTGGCGCCCGCTGCGACCGCGGCGAGTTCCAGGGTGCCGAGCCGGCCCGCCATGATGGTGTCGGTCGCGGTCATGCCCGCCATGGACAGGTTGGTCACGAGCAAGGGCCCGGCAAAGGCTGCGATGGCGCGGAGATCAGCCAGTATTTGCGTGGACCTTGGTCGGGCGAGCATGAACGTGGGAAGATTCGTGACGGGTGTGAATTGTAGCCTTATGTTGCAGGCTCGCGCGCCGATGCGGGGTTTGATCGGGATTCGCTGGGAGCACAAGCATGTTAGTCGGAAATCAGGTTCGCAGAGTGGCGGTGCTGGGTGGCGTGCGCATTCCGTTCGCGCGCAGCAACACTGCCTACATCAATGTCGGCAACCAGGACATGCTAACAGCCGTGTTGCGCGGACTGGTCGAGCGCTTCAAGTTACAGGGGCAGCGGCTCGGCGACGTGGTCGGAGGCGCAGTGCTGAAGCATTCGCGCGATTTCAACCTGGTGCGCGAAGCCCTGCTGTCGACCGCCCTGCATCCCGAGACACCCGGGCTCGACATCCAACGTGCCTGCGGCACCAGCCTCGAGGCGGCGATCCTCGTTGCTAACAAAATTGCGCTCGGCCAGATCGATGCTGGCATCGGCTGCGGCGTCGACACTGTCAGCGACCCGCCGGTGGTGTTTCCCGCTTCGTTCCGCAAAATCCTGATGGCCGCCAATCGCGGCCGCAGCACCTGGCAGCGCGTCGCGCCCTTCTTCAGCGTTCGCCCGGGAAATTTCAAGCCGGTGTTCCCCGGCGTCGAGGAACCGCGCACCGGTCTTTCGATGGGGCAGAGCTGCGAGCTGATGGCGAAGACCTGGAAAGTGACCCGCGCCGAGCAGGACCAGCTCGCTTACGAATCGCATCTCAAGGCTGCGGCCGCGTGGAAGGCAGGATTCTTCAATGACCTGGTCGTGCCTTACGAAGGCCTGACGTCGGACAACAACGTGCGCGCGGACACCTCGCTCGAAAAGCTGGCCAAGCTGCGCCCCGCCTTCGATCACGCCGGCGGCACGCTGACGGCAGGCAACTCGACGCCATTGACCGACGGCGCGTCTGCCGTTTTGTTAGCTTCCGAGGAATGGGCGCGGGCGCGCGGCCTGCCGGTGCAGGCCTGGATCACCTACGGCAAGGTCTGGGCGGTCGAATTCGCGACCGGCAGGGAAGGCCTGCTGATGGCGCCGGCATACGCGGTGCCGGCGATGCTGAAGGATGCCGGCGTCGGCCTGCAGGACTTCGACTTCTATGAAATCCACGAAGCCTTCGCGGCGCAGGTGCTGTGCACGCTCAAGGCCTGGGAGTCCGCCGAGTTCTGCCGCGAGCGGCTTGGTCTTGCCGGCGCCCTCGGCAGCATCGACCGCACGAAACTCAATATCAAAGGCAGCAGTGTCGCCTTCGGACACCCGTTCGCGGCAACGGGCGGCCGGATCGTCGGCACGCTCGCCAAGATCCTGGCAACGACGCCGGGCGCGAAGCGTGGCCTGATCTCCGTTTGCACGGCCGGCGGCATGGGCGTGACGGCGATTTTGGAAAAAGCCTGATTCCAGGGCAGCGCGGCCGGGCTTTCCTCGGTCTTGCAGCTCCGCGTTTGCCAACGAAGTTGCTAATGTCCGGCGCATGGTCAGCCTGAAACGCGTGGTGGTCATTGGCGGAGGCTTCGGCGGCCTCTGGGCCGTGCGCGCGCTCAAGTCGGCGCCGGTTGATATCACGCTGATCGACCGCTGCAACCACCATCTCTTTCAACCGCTCCTGTACCAGGTCGCCACGGCCGGACTGGCGGCGCCATCGATCGCGGCGCCGCTGCGCCATATCCTGCGCAAGCAAGCTAACGTGACGGTGCTGCTCGGCGATGTGTACAGCATCGATCCCGTAACGCGACGCGTCCTGGTCGGCGAACGCATCATTGACTATGACTTCCTGATCGTCGCGGCCGGCGCGATGCACGCCTATTTCGGCCATGACGACTGGGCGCCGCACGCCCCGGGGCTGAAGACGCTGGACGATGCCTTGAATATCCGCGCCAGGATACTCAAGGCGTTCGAGCGCGCCGAAATGGCAACCGATCCGCAGGCGCGTGACGGCTGGCTGACATTTGCCGTGATCGGCGCGGGCCCGACCGGCGCCGAGCTCGCGGGCACGCTCGCGGAGATTGCGCGCCATACGCTGGCGCAGGAATTCCGCCACATCGATCCGCGGTCCGCAAAAGTGCTGCTGATCGAGGCGGGAAATCGCGTGCTGCCGGGATTCTCGGCCGACATGTCGGCAAAAGCCGCGGCGCAGCTGACGCGGCTCGGTGTCAGCGTGCGCACGGGCCAACCCGTCACACACATCGGCGACGATTTTATTGCGCTCGGCGATGAACGAATTACGGCGCGCACGATCCTGTGGGCGGCGGGTGTCGCAGCCTCGCCGCTTGGCGCGATGTTAGGCGCGCCACTCGATCGCGCCGGGCGGGTCAGGGTTGAGCCCGACCTGTCGCTCGCGGACCGGCCGGAAGTCTTCGTTGTAGGTGACCTGGCTACCGTTGTCAGCAATGGCCGGCCCGTGCCGGGTATTGCGCCGGCGGCCAAGCAGATGGGTACGCATGCGGCGGCCGCCATTGTCGCGAGTCTCGCCGGCCGCCCACGCGCCGCTTTCCGCTATCGCGATTTCGGCTTGCTGGCCACCATCGGGCGGCGCGCCGCGGTGGTGGAAATATCGGGATTGAAATTGTCCGGAATGCTCGCCTGGTGGTTCTGGCTCGCAGCGCACATCTTCTTTTTGATCGGTTTCCGCAATCGCCTCGTGGTGCTGCTCGACTGGGCCTGGGCCTATCTGACCTACGCGCGCAGCGCGCGGATCATCGTTCGCAGTTAGCGTTATTGCAGCGCATAGAAATTGCCATCCATGCTGCCGATGTAAACGACACCGTTGTCGACAACCGGTGAGGCCATGATCGCGCCGATCAGCGTGTAGCGATAGAAGTCGACATACATATCCTGGAAGTCGCCGAAAACCGGCGCGAATGCATCCTGGTTCAGGCTGCCATCCGGATTAAGAATGCGGCCCGTGTTCTGTCGCGCAGCGGCGGTCTGAAACTCCCACTGCAACTTGCCGCTCTTCGCATCGATCGCGTACAGCTTGCCGTTGTGACTGCCGACATAGACGCTATCGCCGGCCAGCGCGGCAGATGAAAACACGTAGGACTTGGCGTCGAAATTGAAACGCAGGCGGCCGGTGCGCGCGTCCAGCGCCATGAAACGCGAGCTGTCCGCGGTACCCACGTAGACGATGCCATCGCGCACCGCGGGCGTGCCATTGACCCAGGACTTGCTGGTCGGGTAATCCCACTTCTTCACGCCGGTGTTAGCATCGATGGCGTACACATGGGCATCGCGGCAACCGACATACACGACGCCGTCGACCACCGCGGGCGAGGACTGGAATCCCACCTGGTTGTGAATGGCGGGATCCTGGCCGGCCTTGAAGACCCATCGCTGCCTGCCACTGTCCGCATCGATGGCGTACAGATTGCCGTCCCAGCTGCCGATGTACACCGTGCCGTTAGCTACCGCCGGCGACGCATGCACGACGTCCCCGGTCGAGAATTTCCACTGCAGGATTCCGCTCTCGGCGTCGACCGCGTAAACGCCGCCATCGCCGCTGCCAAAAAACACCTTGCCCTGCGCAACCGCCGGCGATGAAATGTACAGATCCCAGGCGTCAGGGATGGTCTGGGCCGCTGGCGGGTAGCCGTGTAGATTCCTGGCCTCGAATTTCTTTTCGTACTCGGCGGCGAATACCCACCGGGGCTTGCCCGTGGCAAGCTCCAGCGCCACCAGCGCGCCCGCGGACGACACAAAGTACACCGCCTTGTCTGTCACTGCAGGCGAGGACGCGATCGGCATGCTGGATTTGAAGTTCCACTTTTCCTTGCCGGTCTGCTGATCGATTGCATGCACGTGGCCGCCGTAATCCCCGACGTAGACCGTGCCCGCAGCGATCGCGGCGGAGCCCACGATGGGGCCACTGGCCTTGAAGGTCCACTTGATGCCGCCGAATTTCGCCGGACCCGCAGTCCGATAGACCCCGCTGCGCGCGTTGTCGCCGTGGAAGGTGGCTTGTGCAGACGCAACCGGCGCCAGGCCGCAGGCAAGAAGAGTCGCAAAGAGTATTTTCATCAGAAAATATTAGCACTTTTGCCTGCTAACAAATCCGTCAGAGCCCGCAATGACGCGAACCGCAAGCGCCGCAGGTTGAACCGCAAGCACACCCGGAATTGCGGCGGAAAAGCGCCGGGGCCGGTCAATGGGCCGCTCCTGCGGGCACGTCCTTGCAATTAGTTTCATTTGTAACTATTCTCGCGAAATCATGAAGAAATACATCGGCGTTTCCAGGGTCGAAGGCCAGTCGTCGCGGCAGGCCCATGCCGACCTGCCGGCCGGCACTTTCGAGCGGGAAATC
This sequence comes from Steroidobacteraceae bacterium, assembly GCA_036786925.1. Lineage (GTDB taxonomy): Bacteria > Pseudomonadota > Gammaproteobacteria > Steroidobacterales > Steroidobacteraceae > UBA964. The sequence goes on along the minus strand of DAIQQI010000009.1, from coordinate 13,353 downwards.
AGCAAGGAGGGGTTCTTCGGCCCGGCCGCGCATCTCTATCACCGGCGGCCGCCGACGGGCTGGGAATCCATGGAAGGTCCGCTGCGGCCGCGCGCGTTCAACGCCCTGCAGTCTTCCTGTGCCGCGCTGTCACCGTGGTCGGCAGCGGCCCTGCTGGCTAACAGCCATGCGCGCCTCAGGTTCTGGCGGCTCACCAGCAGCATGACGGCGCTGGCGCGCAATGGCGATGGCGATGACCTGCTGTTCGTGCACAGCGGCCGCGGCGACCTGTACTGCGACTATGGTCATCTCGTCATCGAAGCCGGTGACTACGTCATCATCCCGCGCGGCACGATGTGGCGCATCGACTGCAGCGCGCCGCTCGAGTGCCTGATGGTCGAGGCGACGAACTCCAGCTATCACCTGCCGGACAAGGGTATGTTAGGTCCGCATGCGATCTTCGATCCGGCGATGCTCGATGCGCCACGCATTGACGACGCATTTCGCGCCCAGCCCGCGGACCAGCCCTGGGCCATCGAAATCAAGAAGCGCGATGCCGTGTCGGTGGCGCGCTACCCCTACAACCCTCTGGACGTGGTCGGCTGGCACGGCGACCTGTCGGTGGTGCGCATCAATATCCGCGACATCCGCCCGGTCATCAGCCATCGCTATCATCTGCCGCCATCGGCCCATACGACGTTTATTGCCGATCGCTTCGTCGTCTGCAGCTTCGTGCCGCGGCCGTTTGAAACCGACCCGGGCGCGATCAAGGTGCCCTTCTTCCACAACAATGACGACTATGACGAAGTCATCTTCTACCACGCCGGTCATTACTTCGGCCGCGACAACATCGCGCCCGGCATGCTGAGCTTTCACGCCGCCGGTTTCACGCACGGGCCGCATCCCAAGGCGCTGGCTAACATGATGCAGCAACCGAAGCCGGCAACGGACGAATACGCAGTGATGATCGACACGCGCGACCCGCTGGATATCGGCGCGGCGGCGAGCGCCTGCGAGCTGACAAGCTACGTCGAGAGCTGGAAATCGGGCAAATGAAGCTCGCCAGCCTGAAGCACGGCCGCGATGGCCGTCTCGCGGTCGTGAATCGCGCACTCACGCGCTGTGTGCCAGCCAGTGGCATTGCGGACACGATGCAGCAGGCGCTGGACCACTGGGACGGCAGCGCGCCGCGGCTCGCCGCACTGGCCGCGCAACTCGAATCGGGCAGCGCACCCGGGGCGCAGCCGTTTGACAGCCGGCAGTGCGCAGCGCCTTTGCCACGCGCATTCCACTGGGTCGATGGCAGCGCCTACGTCAATCACGTGGAACTGGTGCGCAAGGCGCGCGGCGCGGAAATGCCAGCATCTTTCTGGACCGAGCCGCTGGTGTACCAGGGCGGCTCCGATGACCTGCTCGGACCTAACGACGAAGCACGTTTCATGAGCGAAGCGCATGGCATCGATCTCGAGGCTGAGGTGGCGGTCGTGACGGGCGATGTGCCGATGGGCACAACGGTCGATGCCGCGGCCGGCGCGATTCGCCTCATCATGCTGGTGAATGACTGGTCGTTGCGCAACCTCATTCCCGGCGAGCTCGCCAAGGGATTCGGCTTCTACCAGTCAAAACCTGCAACCGCGTTTTCACCGGTCGCAATCACGCCCGATGAACTCGGCAGCAGCTGGCGTGACGGGCGCGTGCATCGCCCGCTCGTCAGCCATGTCAACGGCCAGCCGTTTGGCCACCCGGATGCGGGCGTCGACATGACCTTCAACTTTCCGCAGCTGATCGCCCACGTGGCGGCGACGCGCCGGCTCGGCGCCGGGGCGATCGTCGGCTCCGGCACGGTGTCCAACTACGATCGCAGCCTGGGTTCGAGCTGCCTGGCCGAAAAGCGCACGCTGGAGCAGATCGAGTTTGGCGCGCCGCGCACGCCGTTCCTCAAGTTCGGCGATCGCGTGCGGATCGAGACGTTCGACGCCGGCGGCGCCAGCCTGTTCGGCGCCATCGACCAGAGAGTCGCCGCCGCCTGAGGCCTCGTGCCAGCGGTTGCGCCGGGCGGTATGATGCCCGGCTGCACCCCCCGGTAACGTGAAGAGGTTTTCCATGGGCGAAATGACCACGCTGATGGCCCGCGACGGCCATGAGTTCCAGGCCTATCTTTGCAATCCCAAGGGTCCGCCGCGCGGCGCCGTGGTCGTGATCCAGGAAATCTTCGGCCTCAATCACCACATCCGGGCCGTGGCTGACAGCTACGCCGAGGCCGGCTACCTGACTATCGCGCCAAGCATGTTCGACCGTATCCGCCGCGGCATCGAGCTAGGCTACACGCCGCCGGAAATCCAGGAGGGCGTCGGCTACATGATGCAGACGACGCGCGCGCAGGCGCTGGCGACGATGGCGGCCTGCGTGGCCGTGGTCAAACACGCGGGCCGGGTCGGCGTGGTCGGCTATTGCTGGGGCGGACTCTGCACCTACTGGGCAGCCTGCGAATTGCCGATTTCGGCGGGCTCGTCCTATTACGGTGGCGGGATTGCTAACAACCTCGACAAGACGCCAAAAGCGCCGGTAATCTTCCACTTCGGCGAAAAGGACACGCACATTCCGCTCATCGGCGCGGTCGACAAGATTCGCGCGGCCTACCCGGCCGGCGTTTACTACACCTACCCGGCCGGTCACGGTTTCAACTGCACCGAACGCGCGGACTACGATCCCGCCAGCGCACAGCTGGCACGCCAGCGGACGCTGGAATTCTTTGCACAACGATTGGGCTAATCATGACTACGCTGTCTTTGCGCGATGCCGGGCTGCTGCGTTCGCAGGCTTTCATCAACGGTGCCTGGAGCGCGGCCGACAACAAGTCGACCGTCACCATCCACAATCCAGCTAACAACGACGTGGTCGGGAGCGTGCCCATGATGGGCGCCGCCGAGACCGAGCGCGCAGTGCTGGCCGCGGCAGCCGCGTTGCCGGCGTGGTCGGCGCGCACGGCCAAGGAGCGCAGTGTGCTGCTGCGCCGCTGGTCGGAGCTGATGCTGGCTAACACCGATGACCTGGCGACGCTGATGACCGCCGAACAGGGCAAGCCGCTCGCGGAGGCCAGGGGCGAAGTCGCGTACGCCGCCTCGTTCTTCGAGTGGTTCGCCGAGGAAGGCCGCCGCATCTATGGCGAGACCATTCCCGGTCACCAACCGGACAAACGCCTGTTAGTCCTGCGTCAGCCGGTCGGCGTGGTCGGCGCCATCACGCCGTGGAATTTTCCGGCCGCGATGATCACGCGCAAGATTGCGCCGGCGCTGGCTGCCGGCTGCACCGTGGTCTGCAAGCCCGCGCCGCAAACGCCGTTCTCGGCGCTGGCCCTTGCCGAGCTGGCGCAGCGCGCCGGCTTGCCACCCGGCGTATTCAACGTCGTCACCGGTGACGCGCAGGCGATCGGCGGTGTGCTGACAGGCCACCCATTGGTGCGCAAATTCACGTTCACCGGATCCACTGCCACCGGCATCAAGCTGCTGGCCCAATGCGCGACCACCGTCAAGAAGACGTCCATGGAGCTGGGCGGCAACGCGCCCTTCATCGTGTTCGATGACGCGGACCTTGATTCGGCGGTGATCGGCGCCATCGCCAGCAAGTACCGCAACACCGGCCAGACCTGCGTCTGCGCCAATCGCTTTTACGTGCAGGACGGTGTCTACGATGCATTCGCAGCCAAGCTGGTCGCGGCCGTCAGCAAGCTGCGGGTCGGCGACGGCCTGAAGGGCCCGACCGACCAGGGACCGTTGATCACGACCCAGGCGCTGGCGAAAGTCGAATCGCATGTCAGCGATGCGCTGGCACAGGGCGCAAAAGTCGCGACCGGCGGCCGCCGCCACGCGCTCGGTGGCAATTTCTACGAGCCCACGGTGCTGACAGGCGTGACCGGCGCGATGCGGGTCGCGCGCGAGGAAACCTTCGGTCCGGTGGCGCCGCTGTTCCGTTTCAAGGACGAGGCCGAAGCGATTCGGCTGGCTAACGACACGGAATTTGGCCTGGCAGCCTATTTCTACACCCGCGACCTGTCGCGCAGCTGGCGCGTGCAGGAAGCCCTGGAATACGGCATCGTCGGCGTCAACACCGGCATCATCTCCACCGAAGTCGCGCCGTTCGGCGGCTTCAAGCAATCCGGCCTCGGTCGCGAAGGCTCGCGTCACGGCATCGACGAGTACACCGAAATCAAGTACGTCTGTGTCGGGATCTGAACCGCGACACGAATTCGGTCTGATAGCGCTGATCGCAGCCTGCAGCGCGATCGGCCCGATGGCTAACAACATGCTGTTGCCGGCATTGCCGGAGATCCAGCGCCACTTCTCGGCCACGCTGCCGGCGGTGCAGACCACCATCAGTTTCTATCTGATCTCCTTCGCCATCGGCATCCTGTTCGTCGGGCCGCTGTCCGACCGCCTGGGCCGCCGGCCGGTGATTGCGGGCGGCCTGGTGGTATTCATTGCCGGTTCGATGGCCGCTGCGCTGGCGCCGACGCTTAACTGGCTGGTATTCGGCCGCATCGTGCAGGCGCTGGGCGCGTCCGCGGGACTCACGGTTGCGCGCGCCGTGGCGGGTGACCGCTTCCAGGGCGCGACCCTGGCGCATGCGCTGGCGGTCATTACCATGACCATGATGTTAGGTACCACGCTGTCGCCGGCGTTTGGCGGCTACCTGGTCGCGTGGTTCGACTGGCACACCGGTTTCTGGGTCATGACCGGGCTGGCAGCGATCGTGCTGGCCTGCATGTTCGTGCTGCTGCCGGAAACGCGGCGCCAGGGCGCCCGCGGCGAATCTGCCGCCGAGCTTGCAAGGGAGGCGCGCGCCGTACTCGCCAATCCACGCTTCGTCGGCTACGCGCTGCAGGTCGGGCTGATCTACTCGATCTTCCTGGCTTTCATTGCGGTCACGCCCTACGTGATGTCGCAGGCCTTTGGCAGAAGCGAAACAGACTTTGGCTTCTATTACATCCTGCTGTCGACCGGCTATTTTGTCGGCAATCTGTTCGTGGCGACCCGCGGTCGCGGCATCGCGCCCGAGAAATTGATGTTCGCAGGACTCGGCCTGCAACTGGCGGGCGCAGCCATCGGCCTGGCGCTGGCACTCGGGCATGTCTGGACACCGATGGCGTTGTTCCTGCCGCAGCTGCCGCTGGCGTTCGGACAGGGACTGGCGCTGCCGCACTTGACCGCGCGCGCAGTGCACCTCGCGCCGGATTATCCGGGCGTGGCGTCATCGGTCATCGGTTTCAGTCAGCAGGCGGCCGCGGCCTTGTCGGTGCAGGCGATGGGCCTCGCGGCCATGAACACGCCGGTGCCGATCAACATCTTCTGCACAGTCGCATCCGTCGTGGCGATGCTTGCCCTGCTGCTGCTGTCACCCCGCCAGGCGCGTTAGCGCCGCGCGCCAGAACGCCTGCATCGCGGCAGCCACTTCGGCCGTTGGCAGATTGGAGTGTTGCACCGCGACCTGCGCGCGATTACCCGGCTTGGAATGGAAATTCACGCTGACACTTTTCTGTCCGTCAGACCAGGTGATGCGTAATGATTTGTTAGGCACGGACTTGTGCACGGTCAACGGCACTCCGGCCAGCCAGGCCGCGCGCTTGCGGGCGTTGGCAAACGCTTCGAACGCGGCCTGCAGCGGCAGGTCCAGCACCTTGGACGCACTGATCTCGAATCCACTGGTCTTCTGCTGCGGCGCACGCAGCCCGCGCGCCTGTTCGTAGGCCACGGTCACCATCTGGCGCCACCACGGTTCCAGGTTCTTCTTGATGGACAGCAGGGCCACGATCGCCTTGTGATCCAGCGCCCTGGCATTCTGGCCATCCAGCCAGTTGAACCAACCGTCCCAGTCGAGACCGGTGCGCGCCTTGACCGCCTCGTTGCCGACTCGCCGTTGCATCCCGGATGACGGGCGCGCCGTGACGCTGCGCTTGCGGGTCTTGCGAGCCGTTTTCTTCCTGGCGGTAGCCATGTGGACGCTCCGGAGATGCTGCAGTCGACATATCATAGGCCCGCATGCTCGGCGTATTCCATGAAATCAGCATCCACACGGACGACATCCTCGCGTCGGTCGAGTTCTATGAAAGTCTCGGCTTTCGCCAGTGTGTCGCGGGTGATACCTGGCCGCATCCGTACGGTGTGCTAACAGACGGGCGGATTTTTCTCGGCCTGCACCAGTACCGGTTTCCCTCGCCCGCGATCACTTTTGTGCGGCAGGACATCGCGCGCCATGTGCCCGAGTTCACGGCGCTCGGCATCGAACTCGCATTCGCCAAGACCGGCGATGACAGCTTCAATGAGATTGGGTTCCTCGATCCGGCCGGGCAGATGATCACCATCCTCGAAGCGCGCACCTATTCCCCGCCGCCGGCGGCGGTGCGCGACGCGCGGGAATCCCGTTGCGGCTGGTTTTCCGAATTCAGCATCCCGACCGCCGATTTCGCCGCCAGCGCCGCATTCTGGGAACGCCTCGGCTATGTCGCACACACCGAAGCGGAGACGCCTTACCTGAGCCAGCCCCTGATCAGCGACAAGCTGACACTGGCGCTGCACCGGCCGCGCACCCTGGATCAGCCGATGCTGGTGTTTCGCGACCCGGCGATGCGGCAACGCGTCGCGGCGCTGCGCGAGGTTGAATTCGCGTTTGATCCGGAATTGCCGCGCGGGCTGGATCCGGCGGCTAACGCTCTGCTGCGCAGCCCCGAAGGCACGCCGCTGTTGTTATTGCAGGAAGACTAGGCTCTCCGCGCGCGCATCAGATAGATGCCGAACAGCATGATGCCGAAATTGATGCCGCCGATCAGGAAGAACGGCGCGCCACGGCCGGCCGCATCGTAAAGCCAGCCACCCACGCCGTTGGTGAAGAGAATGCCGAGCGATGCGGCAACGCTGGCGAGACCGAATACCGCGCCGCGCACGGCTATCGGCGCCTCGCGACCCAGCACGACCTGGCTGGATACGATCGCAGCCACCTGTCCGAGACCCAGCAGAATGGCCACCGGCGCGATAGTGGCGCTGCGCGGATCACCGACAAAGCCGCCTGCCAGGTAGCCCATCGACGCAACCAGCATCGCAATCACGCCCGCGGTGATACGGTCGATCCGGCGCAGCATGAGTCCGAAGACGATCGCAAACACCAGTCCCGAGGTGTTAGCAATCAGGATTGGCCGGCGCGCCTTGTCAAGCGCATCGGTGGGACTGATGCCGCTCTCGACCAGAGAAGTCTGCAGGCGATTCGAGAAGAAAGTGCCAATGATGATTCGATCCGCGAAGGCCGCAAAGTTCAGCATGTAACCAAACCAGATCACCTTGTTGGCGCGCGCCGCTGCGGCACCCTGCGCGATGATCGTACCGAGCGGCAACTGCGAGGAGATCTTGCTGGGCGTGCCTTTCTTGAGACCGAACAGGCAGACGATGGCGGTCAGCACGCAGAGTCCCGCGGCCGCCCACAAGGTCAGTTGCGCGGCGCGGCTGGCGTCCATGCCCTGGCCGACAAATCGCTTCGGCAGGCTGCCAAGCACGATGATCGCGATGACCACGACGCCGATACCCTGCACGAAGCCGGTGATGCCGACGAAGGGTCCGCGTGAATCTTCACGCGGGATGTCCGCGAGGATCGTCGACATCATGCAACCGACGGCAGCGACGCCAACCGAAAAGAACAGCGCGCATGCCAGCAACTGATTGAAAGTACGCGCCAGCGGATAAAGACAGAAGCCGACCGCCAGCCAGATGAACCCGAGCACATATACCGGCCGGCGCCCGATCTTGTCGGCCAGCGCGCCGATCGGCGTTACCAGCAGCAGCGCGACAATTTCGTTGCTGAAACCTAACAAGCCGAGCGTTTCGCCCTGGTCCGCCAGCGGCACATGCAGGTTGGCATTGAGCAGGAACGTCATGATGAAACTGACGAACGCCAGCAACCCGACCGTGGTGAACGCTGCGAATATGTAGGTACTGGCGTTGGCCGCTGTGTACCCCGGCTCAAGAACCGCCGGCCCGAATTTCCTGCCCTCGACTACGCTCACGACGCCGCCTGATTTTTGTTCATTCCCACGGAACGGGCCGCATTGTAATGGCCACGGCATAGACATACGTGATTATCGCCATCGCCGACAGCCACGCGGCCGCGATCGCACCGCGCTGCCGCAGGCGCCGGACCGCGATGTGGCCTATCGCGATGTAGCACAGCAGCGCGATGATTTTCGCGGCCAGCCAGGGGTGCGCGAGCGGATTTTGCGCGGTCATGAAGGCGAGCGTGATACCCGCGGCCAGCAGCACCGTGTCCACCGCGTGGGGCAGCCAGCGCAGCAGACCCACGGCTGGATCGCGCCCGCGCCACACTCGATAGGACCGCGCGGTGAACAGCAGCGGGCTGACGATCGCTGCGGTCAGGTGCACTAGTAATACTGTCCTTAACACTGTTATGTTTTCCTCATGAAATCGCTTGCTGTCGGCGACTTGCGGGTCGACGCCATTGTCGAAGACCCCTGCTGGCCCATGAGCTTCGAGCGCATGCTGCCGGACATCACCACCGAAATGCTAACACGTGAACGTGCCTGGCTGGAGCCCCGGTTTGCAAGTATCGATGGCAAGGCCAGCACCGCGGGCTCTATGGCGTTTCTTGCATTTCATTCCTATCTGGTGCGTACGCCGCGGCACATCATCCTGGTAGACACCTGCATCGGCAACGACAAGGATCGCGGAGGTTTCGAAGGTTTTCACATGCGACGCACGCCGTTCCTGTGGAATCTGGCGCAGGCCGGGATAACGCCTGAGCAGGTCGACTACGTCATGTGTACGCACATGCATGCGGATCACATCGGCTGGAACACACGGCTTGTGGATGGCCGCTGGGTGCCGACATTCCCCAATGCGAAATACGTTTTTGGACGCGTCGAGTACGAACACCGCCGGCGCAACTATGAGAGCAATCCGGCGGCGAAGATGGGCGGGTTCGCCGACAGCGTGTTGCCGGTCGTTGCGACCGGCCAGGCGGTGATGGTGGACAGCGACTTTGCACTCGATGACACGGCCATACTGGAGCCCGCGCCGGGCCACACACCCGGCAACGTGATCATCCATCTACGGTCGCGCGGCGACGCCGCGGTCGTGTCAGGCGACGTCATGCATCACCCGATCCAGGTCGTGTACCCGGAATGCTCGCCGGTCTTTTGCGAGGATCGCGTGGAATCCGCGCGCTATCGGCAAAAGTTCGTGCAACGATTTGCGGATCGACCAGAATTGATCCTGCCGGCGCATTTTTCCGACCCAACCGCAGGTCGCATCGTGACTCGCGGCGCGCGCTGCGCCTTTGAATTTGTGTAGAGGTTAGTTGATGCCGCAGGAATTTTCCGATGTGGGTGAACTGGTCGAGGCCGCGCTGCGCCGCCTCGGGCCAAGGATAGTGCTGGGCCTGCCGCTGGGTGTCGGCAAGCCGGTTGCGATCGCTAACGAGTTCTTCCGGCGTGTGGCACGCGACCCGCAGCTTTCGTTGACCATCGTCACCGCATTGAGCCTGCGCAAGCCGGCGCCGGGCAGCGAGCTGGAACGGCGTTTCGCCGGGCCCCTGCTGGACCGGATCTTCGGCAGCTACAGGGATCTCGACTACGTGCTCGCGCTGCGCGCCGGGACGCTGCCGCCTAACATCAAGGTGATCGAATTTTTTCTTGAACCCGGGGCCAGCCTGAACATCGCGGCTTCGCAGCAGAATTATCTCAGCGCCAACTACACGCATGCGGCGCGCGAATTGCTGTCACACGGCGTCAACTGCCTGGCGCAGCTGATCGCGCGGCGCGGACCGGCCACGGACCAGCAGTATTCGCTCGGATCCAATGCCGATGTGACGCTCGACCTGCTGGCGCTCCAGCCCGCCGATGCGGAACGACGCATCCTGGTGATCGGCCAGGTCCACGAGCAAATGCCCTTCATGTTAGGTCGTGCGCTGGTGCCGGGTGACATGTTCGAGCTGGCGCTGGACTCCCGGGCGGCGGACCAGGACCTGTTTTGTCCGCCCAACCCGGCACTCGCGAGCGTCGACCATGCAATCAGCCTCCATGCCAGCGCCCTGGTCGCTGATGGCGGGACGCTGCAAATCGGCATCGGCGAGCTCGGAGACGGCATTTGTTACGCCCTGCTGCTGCGGCAGCAGCAGAATCCCGATTACCGCCAGGCGCTGCGCGACCTGGGCAGCGAGCATGTCGCGCCCCTGATCGACGCGGTCGGCGGCCGTGAGCCGTTCCGCGAGGGGCTGTTCGCGTCAACCGAGATGTTCGTCGACCAGATGCTGGATCTGTATCGCGGCGGCATTCTGCGGCGCCGCGTTTACGAATCGCTGGAGCTCACGAAGCTGATTGCGCGCGGCAATATCGTCGGCGGACGGTTCGATGCGCGAATTCTCAACGACCTGCTGTCAGTCGGCATGGGCCCGCGGCTGTCGGAGGTCGAGTTCGAAAAGCTGAAGTATTACGGCGTATTTCGCAGCGACACTTACTGGCAGGAGGGCCGCATCCAGAGCCCCGACGGTGAGCTGATTGCACCGGACCTGGCTAACGAGCAAACCCGCGCGCAGCTTGCGGAGAGCTGCATCGGTCGTGAACTGCAACGCGGCGCGGTGGTGCATGCCGGCTTCTTCCTCGGGCCGCGCGGTTTCTATGCCAATCTGCATGATCTCTCGGAGAGCGAACGCATTCTGTTTGACATGCGTGGTGTCGGCTACATCAACCAGCTCTATGGCCCCGACTATGAACAACGCGTGCTGCAGCGTGCACGTGCCCGGTTCGTCAACACGACGATGATGGTGACGCTGAGCGGCGCTGCGGTTTCTGACGGCCTCGATGACGGCCGTGTCGTCAGTGGCGTGGGCGGACAATACAATTTCGTCGCCATGGCGCATGCGCTGCCGGACGCGCGTTCGATCCTGTGCCTGCGCGCCACGCGGCGCAAGGACGGCGTTGTCAGCAGCAACATCGTCTACAACTACGGCCACATCACCATTCCGCGCCACCTGCGCGACATCGTCGTTACAGAGTACGGAATCGCCGACCTGCGCGGCAGGACCGACAGCGAGATTGTCGCGGCGCTCCTCAATATCACCGATTCCCGCTTCCAGGCGGGCCTGTTAGGCCGGGCAAAAGCGGCCGGCAAGATCGCCGCTGATTACCGCATCCCGGAGATACATTGCCGCAATACGCCGGAACAACTGGAACGCGCGCTGTCGGCGCACCGTCGCGCCGGGCGTTTCAGCGAGTACCCGTTTGGCACCGACCTGACCGCGCAGGAAATCGAGCTCGCACACTCGCTGAAACGGCTGGCACTGATGACCGAGAACCGCGGCGCACGTCTGTGGCTCGCGGCGCGCGCCTTGCTGACAAGACCGCGCGCTGATGAAAGTGACGCGCTGCGCCGCATGGATCTGGAGCATCCGGCGAGCGTTAATGAACGCCTGCTGCGCGGCCTGGTTGCACTGGGCCTGCGGGTCGAACGACACGTCAAGTCGTGATGGCCGGTCAAGCGCGATAGTCACGACACCGCGGCTCAAAGGGCGTCGCGCTTGCAAGATCGCGGCTCGCAGACTCGCACGCGATCTTGCGCGTTCGCTCGCGCGCGCGGGCGCAAACGTTCCTCACAGGATCTTTTCCCAAGTTGAGCTGATGGCACTAAGTTTGCGCTGACCGCGCGCCCGAGCCGCCGCCCATTCGCCGCAGTGTCGTGACTATCGCGCTCGCCCGTCAATCGCAGGCTTGACGTCGTTAGCGCGCGAACAACTGCGTCGGATCCCTGAACGCCTTGAATTCCAGCGCGTTGCCGCTGGGGTCGTAGAGGAAAAACGTGGCCTGCTCGCCCACGGCGCCGGCAAACCGGATGCCCGGTTCGATCACGAAGCGGATACCGGCCGCCCGCAGCCGCGCCGCGAGTTCATGCCAGCGCTCCCAGGCTAACACGATGCCGAAATGCGGCACCGGCACCTGGTGACCGTCGACCTCGTTGGTGTGGGATGGCGCGACAAATGCCCGCCGCGACGGATCCAGGTGCGCGACTAGCTGGTGCCCAAAGAAATCAAAATCGACCCATTCGGCCGCACTGCGCCCTTCGGCGCAGCCGAACAGCGTTCCATAGAACTCCCGCGCCGCTGCCAGGTCATGCACCGGGATGGCAAGGTGAAACGGTGACAGGCGGCCCGTGTTGTCAGTGCGTGTCACGCCGGGCCCCGCGACCTCGCGCAAGTAACTTCGGAAACCAGCGCTGGAAACTCTGCGGCGCCAGCCGCTTCCAGCGCCAGATCCAGCGATAGTAGGTCGGATAGACGATGTGCGTGCGGCCGGCGCCCGCGAGGAACAACACCTGCTCAGCGACGTCTTCCGCGGTGAGACGGGAATTCTCCATCAGCCGCTGTGCGCCTGCCAGGACCCGTTCCGACCCACGCGCGCCTTCCATCAGGCGGGTACGAAAAAAACCGGGCATCGCCGCAGCAGTCTGGATCCGCTCGGCGCCATACTCCTGTTGCAGCGTTTCTGACAGCGCCACCACCGCGGCCTTGGCCGCGTTATAGCCCGCCATGTTAGCCCCGGTGCAGAACGAAGCCGCACTTGCCACGTTGATGATGAGGCCGCGCCCGTTGCGCAGCATGTGTGGCAGCACGGCGCGGCAACTGTTGGCAACGCCGTGGACATTGATATCAAACATCCATTGCCAGTCGCCCGGGTCGCTGTCCAGGAACGGCCCTACCGCCGCAACGCCCGCGGCATTCACCGCGAGATCGAAGCCGCCTAACGCCTGGGCCGCGGCGTCGACGATCCGCGTCAACGCGGCGGCATCGCGGACATCGCAGGGCTCGGACCCGACGCGCACGCCCTGGGCGGAAAAGCGCGCCGTGACGATGGACAGCCGGGCCGCATCGACATCCGTTAGCATCAGGCTCCAGCCTTCACGCGCCAGCAATTCGGCGCAGGCCAGGCCGAAGCCGCTGGCGGCGCCGGTGATAAAGGCGCGCCGGCCCGGAAATCGCTGTACCAGATTCAGGGTTGCTGCGGTCATGTACTGCAGTCTAGCGGATCGAACCGCTGGTTAGTCGCCAAGGCCCGATGGCGCTTGTTCGCGCGAGCCAAAGCTGGCACCGTCAGCCCATCAGCCGCTCAGTCAGGTACCGCCAATCATGAGCATCAGCCGCAGGACTTTCCTGGGAACCAGCACCGGCATCTCCGCCGCCGCCTGGGCGGCAGCCGATCGTGCGTTAGCTCAGTCGCAAGGATCGGCGCCCGCGCCGGCCGCGGCCGGCGCCGGGCCGCGGCCTGGCAAGCCCCTTGCCTGGCAGTTCGGGCCGTTCGATGATCTGCGCAGCTATATCCGCGAGCTC
>DAIQQI010000434.1:0-2285 GCA_036786925.1 Steroidobacteraceae bacterium | reverse complement strand
ACCGTCACGCCCGGCGGCACACCGACCGAGAAAGCGCCGGATCCCAAGCTGGCGGCTGGCGTCATCGATCAGCGCCGCTATACCGACGCGGACTTCATGCGCCTCGAGTGGGACAGGATCTGGAGCAAGGTCTGGCTGCTGGGCGGGCGCGAGGCCGACATGCCGGAGCCCGGCGATTTCATCGCGACCGACATCGGCCGCGAATCGATCCTGCTGGTGCGCCAGGAAGATCGCAGCGTGCGTGGCTTTTACAACGTTTGCCAGCATCGCGGCAATCGCCTGTCCGACTGCGGCCACTTCAAGGCCAGCGACAGCAAGACCTTCAAGTGCCAGTACCATCACTGGGAATACCGGCTCGACGGCGAATTCCATCGCATCCCGGATCTCGACACCTTTCCGCAGGGCGCTCCGGGCTACGCGTTGACGCCGGTGCATGTCGACACCTGGGGCGGTTTTGTGTGGTTCACGCTGAACGACAAGCCCACACCGTTGTTAGATTACCTTTCGCCGATCGCGGCGCACCTGGAACCCTATCGCTTTGCGTCGATGGTGCAGACGCGCGACGTCACGGTCGAGTGGAACTGCAACTGGAAGACCTCGGTGGACGCGTTCAACGAGAGCTACCACGTGCAGGGCATTCACCCGCAGTTGCTGTGGTACCTGCATGACCTCGACATCCAGATCGACTGTTATGAACGCCACAGCCGCTACCTGATTCCATTTGCGACCGTGAGTCCACGCGTGCGTACGCCACCGGTGATTCCCGAGCCCATCAAGGTCATCATGAAGGGCGCCGGCATGGATCCGGCGGACTACGACGGCCGCATTGCCGACATCCGCCGCGACGTGCAGCGTTGGAAACGCCAGCACGGCAAGAGCCAGGGCAAGGACTACTCGCGCCTGAACGATGATCAGCTGACGGATGATTATCACTACCTGATATTCCCGAACCTGTCGCTGAACGTGCATGCCGACGATTTCTGGGTGTTTCGCCAGCGACCGCATCCGACCGACCCGGACCGGATGTTCTACGACATCCTGACCTATGAACTGGTACCCGAAGGCGCGGAGTGGCCGAAACGCGCGAAGCACCAGCACTTCAGGTACGGCGAGAAGTCCATCGGCCTGGTGCTCGACCAGGACGCCGCCAACCTGCCGGGCGTCCAGGCCGGCATGCATTCCAAGGGCTTCCGCGGCTTGTGGCTTGGGGCGCAGGAGCTGCGCATCCGCCATTTCCACAAGGTCATCGACGACTATCTGTATGGCCCGGGCGCCAAGCCGCCCGGCGCGCTCTAGCTAACAAGGACTACCCGACGTGACACTGAGCAAAGACCAGCTGAAGTCCGCGTACCGCGTGATGAAGACCATCCGCGAATTCGAGGAGCGCCTGCACGTGGAAATCGCCACCGGCGAAATCCCGGGTTTCACGCATCTCTACAGCGGCCAGGAAGCGGTGGCCGCCGGCATCTGCGCGCCGCTGAGCAACGATGACTACATTGCGAGCACGCATCGCGGCCACGGCCATTGCATCGCCAAGGGCTGCGACGTGGCCGGCATGATGAAGGAGATATACGGTCGCAGCGGCGGCCTGTGCAAGGGCAAGGGCGGCTCGATGCACATCGCCGACGTGACCAAGGGGATGTTAGGTGCGAACGCGATCGTCGGTGGCGGTCCGCCGCTGGCGGTCGGCGCCGCCATCGCCTGCCGCAATCGCGGCAACAAGAACGTCTCGGTCGCCTTTGGCGGCGACGGCAGCTGCAACCAGGGCACGGTGTTCGAGGCCATGAACCTGGCCGTGGTCCTCAAGGTGCCGGCGATATTTGTCTTCGAGAACAACGGCTACAGCGAACACACCGGCGTCAGCTATTCGGTCGGCTCCGGCGACATCGCGGCCCGTTCGCGCGGTTTCGGCATGCCCGCCGAAAAAGTCGACGGCTCGGACTTCTTTGCGGTTTACGAAGCCATGCAGCGCGCGCTGGCACACTGCCGCTCCGGCGCTGGCCCCTACACCATCGAGCCTTTGACGACGCGCTTCTACGGGCATTTCGAAGGCGACCCGCAGAATTATCGCGCCCCCGGCGAAGTCGCGCAGCAGCGCGAGACCATGGACTGCCTCAAGCGCTTTCGCACCCGTGTCGAACGCGACCAGTTGTTGCCACTGACCGATCTGGACGCGATCGACGCGGCTGTGTTAGCCGAGATCGACGCCGCGGTGGCCGCGGCACGCGCCGCACCAGCGCCGCCCGACTCCGAACTGACCACCGACGTTTACATCCGCTACTAAC
>DAIQQI010000157.1:0-7610 GCA_036786925.1 Steroidobacteraceae bacterium | reverse complement strand
GCCAGCGCGAGTCCGCGGCGAGGCTGGGGTTCAATGGCGGCAACCATGAGCAAAGAATAGTCGACGCGTCACAGCGCGTCGCCTGTCCGCGGGGACTTGCGACGAACGGCCGCCAGGCCCGCCGGGCGGAGGCTGGGGGCGACCGAGCGGCGCCTGCCGCACGAGGCTCAACTCAAGGTGGCACTTCCAGCACGGTGACGGATTCGGCTTCCTGCTCGATGGCCTTGCGGGTCAGTGGCACCTTCTTGAACTGGAAATTCACATGCAACATCAGCTGGTCATCGAGGTGGGCATTGCCCTTGCCCGCCAGATTGATGAACTGGTTCTGTCCGCCAACCGGCGATACGTCGAACATGTCTTTCGTGTCGCGGCTGATTTCCATGAGCCCGTTCCATCGTTCAGAGCCGTTCGCGGGCACGGCTGCCGGAATGAGGCCCAGGCTTGCCGCCGTCGATCCCTGCCAGCCGCTGAACTCGTCCACGACAACTCCGACCCATGGGTCCGGGCTGTAAGGTTTCTTATCAGGCTGCCTGGCGATCGCCGCCGGATCGTAGTACTTCCAGAAGATCGGCGTTCTCCAGGCTGACGGATCGGCGCTGCCGAACTCCTTCGTCAGTTCTTTCGTCGTGCGTGACACGGACTGGCGCAGCACGGCGTTGCGGTCCCTGCCATTGAACCAGTCGTACTGCATCGGCAGGCCGGCGTCCTTGCCCTGCACCGCGCGGTGCAGGATCGCGGTCCGGTAGATCGCGATGGTCCGGGGCTCCCAGTCGCCAATGTCGTCGGCCAGGATCGTCTCCCGCGCCACCGTCAGCCACTTCAGAAATACCGTGAGCCCGAGGTGGTCGTAGTAGCCATCGTGGTCCAGGTCTTCGAACAGGCCGTTCCATCCGGCAAGGGCTGCAACAGCCTGTTCGAGACGCGGATCGCCGGCCACTGCCGCTTTCAGGTACGGGGCGAAAAACTTCGGGCTGGTCAGCGTGGAGTCCGTGCCACCCCAGCCGCTGCCAAGCTGCCTGTTGATCTCCCGCATGTCATCCATCGTGAGGGACTTCCTGTCCTTGATCAGGTCATGAGCCAGGAAGTTGCGGAAGGTGGCGCCCCATCGATGGGCGTCGCGGTAGGGCGTGTTAGGTGTGGCCTTGTTGTTCCACACGTGGAGATAGCCTGCCGACGGATCCTTCACCTTCGGGTAGTCGCTGAACGCCATGAACCCCCGCCACTCGTATGCACCCGTTCCCGGCACCGGGAGCCGCGGATCGGTACCCGGGGCACGGATCGGCTGCCGCGCGACGTGCCAGTGGGCGATGTGGCCGTCCTCGTCGCCGTACTGGATGTTGCTGCTCGCCGCGCACAGTTGCACGGAGTTTTCGAACTCGGCAAAGCTCCTCGAGCGGGTGAACTCGAGATTGCAGACCCAGTCGCGCATTTCCAGTCCCTCCAGCGCGTGCTGCTGGGTGTACGCGGTCCGGTGCTCGAGATCCCAGGCCACCACGGGACCATGGATTGTCCTGGCGATTTCGATGATCACCGGCGGACCGCCGCGCACCTGGATGGTCTCGGTGCGCCGCGTCATCTCGCGCCACTTGCCCCTGAACCAGTACTGGTACTTGTTAGACGGATTCAACTTCTCCGCGAACGTATCGATCATGTCGTCCCAGCCGATACTCTGGAGCCAGCCAAAGGTCGGACCGCGTCCCTGTATCAGCGGGCCGCCGCCCTGACGCGTGTAGCCGTACGCCTCGAAGCCGGCGCCGGAGTAGTGGATCTGCGGGCCGTCGGAGGTCGCCTGCAGCATCAGCACGTGACCGTTTGCCGACTTGCCCGGGCCGATGACGAGCGAGCGGCTCTCGCTGCGCTGCTCGGATGACGACCTGGCTGCTAACATCGCGCGCGACGCCTCGATCACGGATCGCCCCAGCGCCGCTGGCGGCCGGATGTCTGCAAGGCGCTGGGGAACCGGACCGCCCGACGCGATCGTGGGAATCGCATCCGGATCACGCAGCGGCAGAACATCGTCGAAAATGGTGCGTGCTGCCTTGGTGCCATACCGCGCGACCAGGTACTGATAGAACTCGAGATTCAGCAGTTCACGCCCGCCGCCGGAACTCAGGTTGCGGCGATGTGCGGCATACGTGGCAATGTAGTCATGCACGGTCCAGTGCTCCGGAGGGGCCTTCCACAGGACACCAAACTCGTAGGGCATCTTGTTCCGGGGGTCCGCGATCGCCTCGTCGATCGCGCGGTTCATGCCTGCGACGTGGGCCTTGAGAAGGCGCTGGTATTGCGGCGCGAGGCGCTGGAACATTGCCTGGATTTCGGTGGCCGAGTAGGCCGCCAGCCGGGCCTGCTTGTCCGCCTCGAGCAAGGCCGGTTCGATTTCGGCCATGCGTCCGCGCGCCGCGCGCCGCGCACGATCGAATTCCGCCATCCGGTCCTGGGTGAGCGCGTAGGCACCACCGAAGTAGAGCGCCTCGGGCGTGTCCGCGAAAACGTGCGGCACGCCGCTCTTGTCACGATAGATCGTGACCTTCCAGCTGTCGGCCGCCCGGGCGCTGGCCCAGGTGCAAAACGTCATCACGATCAGAGCGAGCGTGCGCTTGTGCTTCATGTGAGGCTTACTGCATGGCCGCTAGGACCGGACCTTGATGTGCACCTGCCGGGCGCGATAGTCGATGATCAGCTGCTCGAGCACGCCGATGACATCCATGCCTAACAAAATGGCCGGCTCCCGGGTCAGCTTCCAGTAGTTGAAGATGTAGACGTCGCCGAAACTCATGGTCGCGCCGCGGATGACGACGTCGTCCATGTAGATGGTCGGCATCCGGACGCGGTCCGCGTACTCGATGTCCAGCGTCACGCCCACCACCTCGGACTTCGGCAGGTCCTCGGGATGGCGCTTCAGGGCCTCGCGCAGCGCGACGTTGCCGAGTGACTGCGGCGACCCGGTATCGATGATCGCTGTCGTCTTGACTTTGCCGATCATGACATCGACCGCCAGCAGATAGCCGCGCAGCACCTTGACGGGCAGGGTACGGAATCCCGCGCCGGGCGCTTCGCGCCGCGAGCGCTTGATGGTGATCAGGTCGCGCCGGAAGTCGATGACAATGCGCTTGTTCTCCAGACCTTCGTTACCTAACACCCCATCGGCGCCGCCGAAAACATCGGCCACGATGGGCAGCAGCGCGGGCTTGAGCAACAGGTCGCCGATGTCCATCTGGTCCGCGCGCAACACCGACACCATCGCGGTACCCGACACGCCGTGCACGCGCACCTGCCGGTTGGTCTGCGCCTCGACGCCGAGTTTCTGCGCGACCGACGGAATCACCGCCGAGCGGCTCGCGCCGGTGTCGAGCACCAGGCGAAAAGGGCCCTTGCCGTTGAGAAAGACCGGCGCCCAGATGCGGCCGATCCGGTCGCGCAGCGTCGGCGCGACGTAGCGCGGCTCCGGCGCGGTGACCAGCACGGTCTGCTGGGCCGGCGCCGCCGGATTCTCGGTGGTTGGCGGCGGTGGCGATGGCGCTGGTGGGATCGGTGGCTCGTCGGCGGCCAGGGTCACGGCGAACCCGGCCAGCAAGAGCAGCAGAAAGGGGCGGACGAGGGTCAGGCGCGACACGAGAATGACAGTAAGCGGGGCATTTCGCATTGTGCATCACGGACGCGCGTGGGCCAAGCGGCGATCACACCGTGGACTCGTTAGGTCCGGGCCGTTGCGGACGCTTCATTACGGGTAGAGTACGCCGATGCGCAAGATTCATTGGTGGCTGATCGCCTGGATCCCCGGCCTCGGGCTCGCGGGTGGCTTCACGCCGGCGACGTTCGCCGACTGGCTGCGGCTGCAGCAGCCCTACGCGCTCAAGGACTAAGGCCGCGACAGTAGGCAGGTCACTGCCAGACGCGAAAATCGCAATGCCTGGTGGCCAACCTTAAGTCGCGGTCGGTTGTTAGCATGATGAGATCGTGCCTGGCGCACAGCTGGATCAGCAATGCGTCGATGGTGCCAATCTGCACGCCGGCGCGCCGGCAGCGATTGCGCAGCTCCGCTGCCTCGATGTGGTCCTGTCGATCCGGAGGGATCAACGGCAGGGCCGAGAATTTTTCGATGATCTCGCGGCGCGCCCGCGGGCCCGAGAAACCCCGCAGCAACTCCTGCAGGATGAGCCCGGTGGTGACCACGGACTGATTGCCCGCGAGTGCCGTACGCAGTGCCTGGACTTCAACGCCCTCCGCGCGCGCATCGCGCCGCAGCGCCAGTGACCAGACGCTGGTGTCAACCAGCAGCGTCACCGGCGGGTGCGCTCCGACTTGTAGTCATAGGAGCGGTCCCACTCGAGCTTGCCCATGAGGTTCAGCAGGTCTTTCTGCCGGCGGCGCGCGATGAATTCTTCCAGCGCGCGCGTGACCGCCGCCTTCTTGGTGCGCTCGCCGCTGACCGCGAGCGCCCGCTCGAGGAGCTTGGGATCCAGCGAGAGATTAGTAGCCATGTGTGACCTTCCACACATCAAGCTACACAGAGAAGGCCAGAAAGTCCAGAGCGGTTCTTGGTGCAAATGCGCAGATTTGAACCGTGTCGCGAATCTACTTCGGTTCCACCACAGAATCAGCCGCAGGTACTCTCGGCTTCACCGCTCCGCTTCGGTAGGCAAGCTCAAGCACTGACTCCAGCCACGCCAGGCGCTGTTCGGGAGTTTTTTGTAAAAACGCCCAGCGCTGCAACGCCTGGGCGTCTTCCCAGGATCCCCAGGCTACGGGTATTTCGTGCCGCCCGAATTCCTTCATTGTCCGTCCCTGGCCAGGCGACTTTGAATCAATTCGATATCTGTTAGGTCTTGCGGGCGACCGGCGAGCTTTTTCATTGCGATCAAGTGTGGCAGTGCGGCCAGTCTCACAGGAATGCCTTTGACGTCCACCGGGACAGACTCCGCATACAATGTTTCAAACGGAATCGGTGACTCGACGAACAGGTCCACAGACGGTCGGCGTTGCGTCGTATCCCACATGCTGAAAACTGTCATGCCGTGCGTTGCCTGCCATTCGGCACGCTTGCTGGCGTCGGCGAATTGCATCGGATCGACAGGCGCCAGGGACCGATATCCGCCGGCCACGAGTGCTGCGATAACCGATTTCGCATGGTCGACCGACAAATCTATGACGACATCGACGTCCGCTGTCAGTCGATCAAACCCGTGCAGCACCACGGCCAGGCCGCCAACAACCACAAACCGAGCCCTGGCAGCGGTCAGGAGAGTCAGAAGCCCGACGAAATCCGTTGGCATGCCACATATTAGGCTATGGAAACTGAAATCAGGCAATCCGTCGTAGCGGCACGAGCCTTGGCCCTGGTGCTGGCGCTGGTCCTGTCGGGATGCGCAACCCCGAGCCCGGCGCCGTCCGATGCCGCCGACGTCCACGAGCGCGTCATCACCTTCGATGCCGAGATGGATATCCCGCTCGATTTCATGAGTGGCGACAAGGACGCCGGCAAGGACACGAAGATGCAGGTGGACTTGCCGAAGATGGACGCCGGCAAGCTGGATGGCGCGGCGTTCGTGCTGTTCGCCTGGCAGAAACCCCGCACGCCTGAAAACGACGCCGCGGCCCGCAAGGAAGTCGACACCAAGCTCGCGGCGATCGAGAAAATGCTGAGCACCTACCCGGAGCGCATCGCGCTCGCGCGGCGTGCGGACGACGTGCCGAAGATCGTGAAAAGCGGCAAGCATTTTGTCGTGTTGTCGGTGGTGAACGCCTATCCCTACGGCGATGACATTCGATGGCTGAGTGAGTTGTACGAGCATGGCCTGCGGATGGTGGGGTTCACGCATGCGGGCAACAACCAATACGCCGACAGCAACCGGCCGCAGGAAAAATTCGGCGATACCGAAGGCGCGCAGGGCGGCCTGACAACGCTCGGCCGGCGGGCGGTCGCCGAGATGAATCGCCTGGGCATCATCGTCGACGTTTCACAAATCACCAAACAGGCCTTGCTGCAGGCGGTTGCGCTGTCGCGGGCGCCGGTGGTGGCCTCACACGTGGGCGTGAAGGCCAAGGTCGATACGTCGCGCAACCTGAGTGATGAGGAAATGCGGGCGATCGCAGCAAAGGGCGGCGTGGTGCACATCGTCGCGTTCGCGAGCTACCTCAAGGCGCCGTCGCAGGCACAGCAGGATGACCTGGCCGCCATTGAAAAGAGCTTCGGCCTCAAGACCTTCACCGACGCCGCCGCGAAACTGCCGAAGGAAAAAATGCCCGAGTTCATGGCAGCCATGGGCGGCTATCGCGCGCGCTGGGCGAGCGCGGGCGCCACCGTGGTCGACATGGTGGATTCGATCGACTACGCCGTGAAACTCATCGGCATCGACCACGTCGGCGTGTCGACCGACATGGAGCACGCCGGCGGGATCACCGGCTACAAGACCGCGGCCGAAGCGGCCGGCCTGACCGCGGAGCTGGTCAGGCGCGGCTACAGCGAGCGCGACATCGGCAAGATCTGGAGCGGCAATTTCCTGCGCGCCTGGAAAGCGGTGGAGAAAGCGGCAGGGAAGTAGGGTTCACCGGCGTGGAAACACATAATCTGTCCTGATTCGACAAATAATCGAATTTGCGTCACGCGCCAACCACGGCACCATTTGGGCATTCGGTACTGCGTTGCTATACTTGGTTAATCATTTTGATTAAGAGTGATTGATAATGACTAATCGCGTTGTTACCGCGCATATTCCGGACGCGCTGGCACGCCGGCTGGACGGGCACGCCATCAGGATTGACCGGCCGCGGGGCTGGGTTCTCAAGACGGCGCTCGAGGACTATCTGGCGCTGGATGAGGAAAGACACCGCCAGACGCTCGCGGCCCTGGCGGAAGTGGACGCCGGGACAACTGTCGACCACGCCGACGTGCGGGCCTGGGCCACGACCTTGACCGGCAGGCGTCGCAAAGGGCGGGCAGGAAAGTCGGCGCGCGGATAGTCCGTGGCGCTGCGTTGGACATCCCTGGCCTACGGCGACCTGCGCCGCTTGCACAGCTTCTTGCAGCCAGTCGACGCGCGCGCGGCGGCCCGCGCGGTGCAGCTCATCATCAGTCGCGCCGAGCGAATCGCCGAGCAGCCACGACTGGGCGAAAGGCTTACCCAGTTCGGCGACCGTGAAGTCCGTCGGGCGCTAATCGAAAAGTATGAGATTCGCTACGAACAGCGGCAGGCAGACATCATTCTGCTGCGCGTGTTCCACACCCGCGAGGACCGCTGAGATCCCCGCGGGACTGCGAGTTGCCTCCCGCACCGCGCCCGACTATCGTTGGGCGCACACACGGGGGACCTGGCATGACCATGAAAGTAATCGGCCGGAGCAGGTAATAAAAGGCAATACTCTTCGTTTAACCAAATTCTGATTCATTTTAAAAGTTGGAACTTATGAAAAAAGCAACATTCAGTGTCCAGTTCTTCATCAACGGGAAGAAGCCGCAGGGTCGCTCGTTCGCTCTGTACAAACAGATCATCGACGATGCCCTGAAAGAGAAGAAAGGGTAAGACCATCTGCTGCCGTGCTCCGGCACGGTTAAACGGGGGGCCGGTCGCACCGCGCGACCGGCCCCTTTTCATTTGAATGAAGCTCAG
>DAIQQI010000433.1:0-2307 GCA_036786925.1 Steroidobacteraceae bacterium | reverse complement strand
GACCCGCGAGGGGCGAGGTATTGACCTGGAATGTCATGACCAGCGTGGGTTCATCCACCAGGATCGGCGGCAGGCCGGACGGCGCCAGCGGATCGCACAGCGTCAGGCCGATGGTCACGTCTTCGATGCCGGTCACCGCGACGATGTCGCCGGCACTGGCTTCGTCGACGCTCTTGCGTTCCAGGCCGTGGAAGGTCAGGACCTGCGCGACCTTGCCGCTGCCGCAATCTTCAGCGCCATTGCGCAGGCTGACATTCATCCCGGGGCGCAGCGTGCCGCGGCGAATGCGGCCGATGCCGATGCGCCCGACATACGAGTTGTAATCCAGCGTCGAGATCTGCAGCTGCAGCGGCGCATCGGGCTCGGCCGGTGGCGGCGGCACGTGCTTGATCACGGCGTCGAACAGCGCCTCCATGTTGTTAGGCCGGGGGCTGGTCGCGAGGTTGCCGGTGGCCCAGCCCTCGAGCGCCGAGGCGTAGATGATCTGGAAGTCGAGCTGCGCATCCGTGGCGCCCAGCTTGTCGAACAATTCAAAGGTACGGTCCACGACCCAGTCCGGCCGCGCGCCCGGGCGGTCGACCTTGTTGACCACGACGATGGCCTTGTGACCTAACGCCAGGGCCTTGCGCGTGACGAAGCGGGTTTGCGGCATCGGGCCTTCGACCGCGTCGACCACCAGCAGCACGCCGTCCACCATCGACAGCACGCGCTCCACTTCGCCGCCGAAATCGGCGTGGCCGGGGGTGTCGACGATGTTGATACGCGTGTCGCCGTACTCGACCGCACAGTTCTTGGCGAGAATCGTGATGCCGCGCTCGCGCTCGATGTCATTGGAATCCATGACCCGTTCGGCGATGCGTTGATGCGCCGCAAAGGTGCCCGACTGCTTCAGCAGGCAGTCGACCAGCGTGGTCTTGCCATGATCGACGTGCGCGATGATGGCGATATTGCGAATGGAGCGTGGCGCGGGCATGCTTTTGGGCGGCGATTGCCGCAGGAAAAAAGGGCGCGAAGGGTACCAGAGCGCCGCCCCAAGAGCGACTTTTTCGCTCAAGTCCGCTAACATATCGCCTCACACACCTTGGGGTGGCCCTGTAACGGGCCTGAGATGCGGCAGAAGCCGTAAACCCGTTGAACCTGATCCGGTTAGCACCGGCGTAGGGAGCAGGTCATGAGCAAAAACAAACGCATTTTCATTGGTTTATTGCTGGCAGTCGGTTGGCCCCCGGGCGCCGGTGCCGTCGACGCCTGGGCCGTCGACGATGAGCCGCTGGCCGAGGTGCTGGTGACCGCCAGCCTGCGCCGGGTTCCGTTGCTGCAATTGCCCAACAGCGTGACGGTGCTGGATGCGACCCGCCTGGCCCGCTCCAGCACCGAGCACCTGCAGGACGTGTTGCCGCTGGTGCCCAATCTCAATTGGGCCAGCGGCACGTCGCGGCCGCGCTATTTCCAGTTGCGGGGCGTCGGCGAGACGGAACAGTGGCAGGGCGCGCCCAATTCTTCGGTGGGCTTCCTGATCGACGACATTGATTTCTCCGGCGTCGGCATGCCGGCGGGCAGCTTTGACCTGGGCCAGGTCGAGGTGCTGCGCGGGCCCCAGGGCACGAGCTATGGCGCCAACGCGCTCGCGGGCCTGATTGCGCTGCGGGGACGCGAGCCGGCGGCGGCATTTGAGTCCGCGTGGGAGCTGACCGCGGGCGACTACGGCACGCGCTCGATCGCGGGACTGGTCAGCGGCCCGCTCGGCACGCCGGATTTGTTAGGCCGGTTGACAGTGCAGCGCCATCGCAGCGATGGCTTTCGGCGCAACCTGACGCTGCAGCGCAATGACACCAACGGCTACGATGAAACCTTTACGCGGGCCAAGCTGCACTACCGCATTGCTGAGCGCACGCGGCTCGAGCTGACCGGCCTGTGGGCCGATCTCGACAATGGTTACGACGCCTTCGCGCTCGATAATTCCCGCAACACGCGTTCCGACCAGCCGGGTCGTGACGCGCAGCGTTCCCTCGGCGCGTCGGCGGTGCTGGAACACGAATGGCGCAACGGCTCCAGCCTGCGCAGCGTCAGCGCGCTGGCCGATTCCAGCATCGTCTACGGTTTTGACGGCGACTGGACCGCCGCGCCGGACAACGACTTCACGTCCGGCATCGATCGCGCGCACCGCGTTGTCAGCCAGGACCTGCGCTGGATGTCCGCCGCCAGGGGCGGCTGTGCGCCGTGCTGGGTGCTGGGACTGTATGGACAGAGCCTGCGCGAATCGCTGGCGCAGCTGGATCTCTACAACGGCGCCGTGTACCGCGAGCT
>DAIQQI010000432.1:0-2312 GCA_036786925.1 Steroidobacteraceae bacterium | reverse complement strand
TACCAGGCGCCGGTTGAGCCGAGGCGAAACGTGTAGCCCCAGGCGTCCATGTCCGGCATGAGGCGTTCGCTGCCCGCGCCTTCGATCCCGGAAGCTAACAAGATCTGCAGGAAGCAGACCGCGTTCTCCTCGGCATCGTCGCTGCCGGCATCGCGCACCAGGGCGGCCCGGCGCGCGGGCGTGGCGCAGATGTAATGACAGGCCTCATGCAGCACGGAATGCAGCGGCGTGTCGGGCCGCGCCAGCAGGCGGTTGCCAAGCAGGCCCGCCTCGGAATCGCCCCAGTAGGAGCCGGGAATGACCGCGTCCCGAGCTAACAACACGAGCCGGATGCCATAGCCCGCCAGCAGCGCGGTCACGCGGGACATCTGCACCTCAGCCATCCTGAGCACGGGAGGCCTGGTTCAACGCGCGCGCAGGCGCCTGAGAAGAGTGGCCGCCAGCTCGCGCGCCAGCTCACCGCGCAACTGTTCGCGCTCATGCTCCTTGGCCAGCACTTGCCGCTCGTCGAACGTGAAATTGCGCGACAGTTCGAGCTCCTGCCGTTCGAGCAGCACGCGTTCGCCGGCATCGGCGCGCGCGCTGATACGGTAGGTCAGCTCGTATTCGCGCGGCAGATTGCTGCTCGAAACCGCCAGAACCTTTTGCGTAAGCTCATCCCTGTCGATGCGCAGCACCGCCGTTGCAGCCTTCTCGTCGGTAACGATGGTCGCGCCGGAGGCCTGCAGACTGCGGCGCAGGGCGTCGACGAAATCGCTTTGCCGGTCGGATGCAACCAGGCACACGCGCTGCAGGTCGGGTGGCAACGGCTGCCGGCCCTGCAAGTGAAACCCGCAGCCAGCCAGGCCGAGCCCGGCTAACAGGGTGATCGCAAGGGGCTTAAACAACGACACTGATCAGCTTCCTGGGCACGATCTTCACCATCCGGGGCTCCTTGCCGGCGACGAACTTCTGCACATTGGGATCGGCAAGCGCGGCCGCGCGGATCGCCTCATCTGCGGCGTCGGCCGGAACCATGATGTTAGCCCGCACCTTGCCATTGACCTGCACGACCATGTTGATTGCATCGCGCACCAGCGCCTGCGCGTCCGGCACCGGCCAGCGCGTCTCGATCAGGGCCCGGTCATGCCCCAGCGCCTGCCAGCACGCGTGGCTGATATGCGGCACGATCGGTGACAGGCCGACGACCGCAATTTCAAAGGCCTCCTGCATGACCGCCCGCCCCGCCGGCGTGCGATCCGAAAACTTCGCCAGCGCATTGAGCAGTTCCATGACTGCGGCAATCGCGGTATTGAATGTGCGGCGGCGCCCGATGTCGTCGGTGACTTTGGCCAGCGTCTGATGCGCGAGACGCCGCAACTCCTTCTGCGTGCCGTCCAGCGAGCGGACATCCAGCGGCGCTACCGGGCCGGCAGACACGTGCTCGTGAACAGCAGTCCAGACGCGGCGCAGAAACCGGAACGACCCCTGCACGCCTTCGTCCGACCATTCCAGCGTCTGCTCGGGCGGCGAGGTGAACATCATGAACAGCCGCGCCGTGTCAGCGCCGTATTTTTCCACCAGACCCTGCGGGTCGACGCCATTGCCCTTGGATTTCGACATGGTACCGAGACCGTCGTGGATCACCGGCGTGCGCCGGCCCTGATCGTCCTCGTGGTACCACTGCCTGGTGCCGTTTACCTCTTCAGGCACGACGTCGGCCGGATTGAAAAAGATGCGGCGACCTTCGGCGGGTTGCGCGTAGAAGATGTCGTTGAGCACCATGCCCTGCGTGAGCAGGCGCGCAAACGGCTCGGCGAAATCCAGCAGTTTCAGGTCGCGCATCACCCGCGTCCAGAAGCGCGAGTACAGCAAGTGCAGGATCGCGTGCTCGATGCCACCGATGTACTGGTCGACCGGCAGCCAGTATTTCACGCGCTCGTCGACCATTTTTGTGTGATTGTCGGCGCAGGTAAAACGCAGGAAGTACCAGGACGAGTCGACAAACGTGTCCATGGTGTCGGTTTCACGCCGCGCCGCTGCGCCGCACTTCGGGCAGCGGCACTCGTAGAAGCTCGGCGTCTTGGCTAACGGATTGCCGCTGCCATCCGGCACCAGGTTTTCCGGCAGCGCCACCGGCAGATCCTGCTCGGGCACCGGGACCACGCCGCAGGACTTGCAGTGTATCAACGGGATTGGACAGCCCCAGTAACGCTGCCGCGAAATGCCCCAGTCACGCAGCCGGAACTGCGTGCGCTTGCGCCCGAGACCGCGCTTGTCTAACGCCGCGGCGATGGCGTCGACCGCCGCCTGCGAACTCAAGCCGTCGAATT
>DAIQQI010000156.1:0-7675 GCA_036786925.1 Steroidobacteraceae bacterium | reverse complement strand
GGGCGCATCATCCCGGCGTTCAGCGTGCAGCAGTACGTCGCAACGCTGCTGAACTGGTGGGGCCTGCCCGGGACGCAGCTGGACAGCGTCGCCACGGGGCTGTCGGCTTTTGCCAGCCGCAATTTACGTTTCTGCTAGCGCAAAGGCACCGGCCCCTCGTACCATAGCTTCAACTGTTGTCCTTGGAGCTATTCATGTCGCGATTTGTTAGGAACTGCAGCAGGCTGCTGGGGGCAGGACTTCTGGTAACGGGACTGGCCGCAAGTCCGTTGCACGCGGGCGAGCCCGCCTCTGCCGCGCTCGCAGCCAAGATCCGCGCGACCCATATCCTGGTCATCGGCACCACCGGCAACAACGGCGGCGACATCGTCCGGGCGCTGGACGCGATCGGCGCCAGGCCGCGGCTGCTGGTGCGCGATCTCGCCAAGGCACAGGAGCGCTTTCCGGGCGCGCGCGACTGGGTGCAGGGTGACATCACCAAACCCGAAACCCTGGGGCCGGCGATGCAGGGCATCCAGGTGGTCATCAATGCGGCCGCGACGCGCGATGCTGCCGGTCCTAACAACTTCGAGGCCGTGGACCTCGGCGGCACCCAGAACGTGATCGCCGCTGCGAAAGCGGCTGGTGTCAAACGCATCGTGCTGATCACCGGCATGACCGTCGGCCGGCCCGAGTCGGAATGGCCGAAGATGTTCGTCAAGGGCTTCGGCGCAAAGCGCGATGCCGAGAAGGCCATGATCGCATCAAGCCTGGAATACGTAATCCTGCGCCCGACCGGCATCCGGCCGCGGCCCGCCAATCAATGGTCGATCGCGCTCATCGCGCAGAAAGACTACCAGGTCTCGGCCGATGAAATTGCCATGCGCGCTCCGAGCACGCCGGTGGATCCTAACGGCCCGCCACCCGCGGGCTCGATCTCGCGCACCGATCTCGCCGAAGTGGCGATCGTGACCGCCATACACCCCGACGCCCGCAACCGCGTGTTCATCGTGACGCAGGGCCGTGAACCGGCGTCTGACAAGTGGGTGAAGCTGCTGAAACGCATGCCGCGCAGCTAACACGCTCGCGGCCAGAGAGCTTGTCTCACTTTTTCCGATACGCAGCGCCGGCCATCGCCTGTCTCGGCATCGCGGGCGCCACGACCGCGCTGGCGCTGGGGCCGGACTACCCGGCCGTCTCGCAGGCTGACTGCGACAGCGACGCCAGCACCCGGGTTCTGAAACCAGTCACGAGCCCCGGCGCCGTCCGCGATGCCCGGGCGTGGTGGCTCGACCGGCGCACGGTGCTGTGGCCCGGGGCGCCGGACCGCGGCCGGTATCTCCTTTATATAGCCCGCAACGGCGGCATCGACGTCGATCGGGGCGTCATTCGGGGCGCGGATGAGGTCATCGCGCTGCGCCCTGCGGCGCCGCAGCAGCGTAATACGATTGCACGCCGTTTCGCCGAACCCGCCCCGGGCATGCAGCTTGCTGTCGGCGTCGACGACGATGCCCGCCTGACTGAATGGCAGCGCGGCGAAGTGGTGCTGGTCCGGGAGGAAGACGGGCGGGCTGTCGATGCGACCGGTTTGCAGTCGCCGGCGGCGCTCGATGATCTCTATGCCGACCGCGCCGAGGCGCTCCGGCTTGGAGCCTACCGGACCCGCGACGCCGGGCCTGTTAGCACAACATTCTCGCTCTGGGCGCCGACGGCGCACGCTGTCGCGCTGTGCCTGTATCCCGGCGCGACGCAACGATCGTCGGCATGGCAGCGCATGACGCGCGACGCAACCAGCGGCGCGTGGTCGCTCTCACTGCCCGCGACGGGTGCCGGCGAGTATTACCTCTACCTGGTCGATGTCTTCGTGCCCGGTGTTGGTCTGGTGCGCAATCGCGTGACCGATCCCTACTCGCTCAGCCTGACCGCCAATTGGGCGCGCAGTGTCGCGATCGACCTGGATGCGCCGCAATCGAAGCCCGCGGGCTGGGACCACGCGCCAGCGCCTGCGGCGCCGGCCGCGCCAACGGACATGGTCGTGTATGAGCTGCATGTTCGCGATTTTTCGGCCAGCGACGCCTCCGTTCCGCTCGCGCACCGCGGCCGCTACCTGGCGTTCACCGATCTCAGGAGCCGCGGCATGCGCCACCTGCGCACGCTCGCAGCGGCCGGTGTCACCGACCTGCATCTGCTGCCGGCTTTCGATTTCTCGACGGTGCCGGAAGTCGGCTGTGAGACACCCACGATCACTTCGAGTCGCGGCGACGATCCAGAGCCACAGCGTCGCATTGCGCGCAGCTCCGCCAACGATTGCTTCAACTGGGGCTACGACCCTTTTCATTTCACGGCGCCCGAGGGCAGTTACGCCTCGAACGCCGCCGACCCGGTAGCGCGCGTGCGTGAGTTCCGCCAGATGGTGCAGGCGCTGCACGGCATCGGCCTGCGCGTCGGCATGGATGTCGTCTACAACCACACGGTTGCGGCCGGCCAGGACCCGCGCTCGGTGCTCGATCGCATCGTGCCCGGTTACTACCAGCGCCTGAATGCTACCGGCGCGGTCGAGACCTCGACCTGCTGTGCTAACACCGCGACCGAGCATCGCATGATGGCGAAACTGATGATCGATTCGGTCGTTACCTGGGCGCAACACTATCGTATCGATTCGTTCCGCTTCGACCTGATGGGACACCAGCCGCGCGCGGTCATGCTGAATCTGCAGAAAAAGCTAACAGACGTGGTCGGTCGCCCCGTGCCGCTGATCGGCGAGGGCTGGAACTTTGGCGAGGTGGCGAACGGCGCCCGTTTCGAGCAGGCCTCGCAGCTGTCGCTAGGCGGCACTGGCATCGCCACCTTCAGCGATCGCGCCCGCGATGCGATCCGCGGCGGCGGGCCCGGTGATCGGGGCACGGACCTGGTGCGGCGCCAGGGCTATGTCACGGGCCTGCACTACGACCCGAACGAGCAGGCGCCGACGACAACGCCCAGCGATCTCAGGCGCGCCGCCGACCAGGTGCGCGTCGGCCTCGCCGGCACGCTGCGCGACTATCAGATGCGCAATGCCGATGACCAGGTGGTGCCGCTGCGTTTGTTAGCCTACGGCGACCAGCCCGCCGGTTATGCCGCGGAGCCTGGCGAAGTGGTCAACTATGTCGAAAATCACGACAACCACACGCTGTTCGACAATGGCGTCCTCAAACTGCCGCTCGCCACCAGTCGCGAGGACCGGCGCCGGGTGCAGATGCTCGCGATCGCGATCAATGCGTTCAGCCAGGGCATCGCCTACTTCCACGCCGGCGTCGAAACGCTGCGCTCCAAGTCCCTGGACCGCAACAGCTTCGATTCGGGCGACTGGTTCAACCGGCTCGACTGGACGTTGACGAACAACAATTTCGCCATCGGCTTGCCCGATGAGCGCGCGAACGGGCCCGACTGGCCGGTGCTGCGGCCACGCCTGACCGCGCCCGCGATCCGGATGCAGCCGCAGGACATTGCCTGGACGAACGCGACGTTTCTCGATCTGCTGCGCATTCGCTCCAGCTCCAGCCTGTTCCGCCTGCGCAGCGCGGCCGACATCCGGCAACGCCTCACGTTTCCTAACAGCGGAGCGGATCAGGTACCGACGCTGCTGGTCGGGCAGCTCGATGGCCATGGCTATCCCGGTGCGGGATTCGCCGCGATCGTCTATGTCATCAACGTCGACAAGCAGGACCACCAGTGGTCTTCGCCGTCGCTGGCGGGACAGCGTCTGCGGCTGCACCCGGTGCAGGCCGCTGCCAACGCGGCCGATGCACGCGCGCAGCGGGCACAATTCGACTCAACCACCCGCGGCTTTCTGATACCGGCACGGACCGCGGTCGTGTTTGTCGCCGATCACTGACCATCCTGTCCTGCCAGCACAGTGGTATAAATATTTCCACGGGGCGCAGCAATGCGAACGGCGGCGCTGACGACAAGATCGATCACACAGCGAGAATGAGCAATGCCAATGCGCATCATGCGATCAATCCGAGCGCTGCTGCTCTGGGCTTTGTCGATGCAGGCGATCGTTTCCATGGGGGGCGCCGGGCCTGCAAGCGCCGGCACCCCTCGCGCCGCGATCCCGCCTGAGCATGGCGAGATCTTCTACCATGTCTTTGTTCGCAGCTTTCGCGACGCAAACGGCGATCGCATTGGTGACCTCGACGGGCTTCGCCAGGGACTGGGTTATATGAAGCGGCTCGGCGTCACCACGATCCTGCTGACCCCGGTCCAGCCATCGCCCTTCTACCACAACTACTTCGCCACCGATTTCGCCGGCATCGCGTCTGAATATGGAGGCCAGCGGGCGTGGTTGGCCTTTCTCCGCGCCGCTCATGCGCGCGGACTCCGGGTCTACATGGATCTCGAGTTTCAATATGTGGCGGGAGGCCATCCGTGGCTAACAAGCGCATGGCATCACCCGACATCGCCCTACCGTGACTGGTTGCTGTGGAACAAGACGCCTGCCAGCAATCCGGACGACCTCGCGGCGGCGAACCCCCTGGCCTCGCCCTTCGGGCTGTACGCAGGCGCGGCCGACGGCAGTTCACATGCGATCGCGCTGGTGAATCTCAACAACCCTGCGACCCGCGACTATTTCCGCCATTACCTGCTGCGTTGGGCAGACCCGCATCACGATGGCAGCGGGCGCGACGGGGTGGATGGCTTTCGCATCGACCATATGATGGACGACCTCGATAACCTGCACGTCGTCACCAACCTGTTCGACGGCTTCTGGAGGCCGCAGATCGCCGCGGTGAAGGCGCGCAGGCCGGGTTTGCGTTTTGTCGGCGAGCAGTGGGATTGGGGCTATGGAACAGATTTCCTGACGCGCGGCCACGCCGACATGGTCTTTGCTTTTCCGCTGCGTGAGGCATTGATCAAGCTCGACAAGGCGGCGATCCTCATGGAGATCGCGGCCACCGGGAACGCCACGCCAGGCGGCAAGAGCCAGGTCGTCTTTCTCGAAAACCACGACACCGACCGCTTCATGTCGACCATCGGCGATGATCCCGCCAGGGCGCGGGCGGCTGCCGCGATCATGCTGATGCTGCAAGGCGAACCGCTGATCTTTTATGGGCAGGAACTCGGCATGCGCGGCAAGAAGGGGCCGGCGGAAAACAGCGATGCGCCCGACATACCGCGCCGCGAAGCATTCCGCTGGCAGGCCGACCTGGCAGCCCCGGGCTCGGCGACCTGGTATCGCAATCTCGAACGGGTCTGGGCTCCCCGCACTAATCGCTCGCATGACGGCGTTTCGGTGGAGGAACAAGAGCGGGTTCCTGGCTCGCTGCTCAATTGGTATCGGCAGCTCATTGCACTGCGGCGCGCCAGGCCCGAACTGACCAGCGGCGCACAAACCTTCACTTGCGCCGCACAGTCGCCGGTACTTTGTGTGCTCAGGAGCGATGGCGCACGGCGCACACTATTGCTTGTAAACCTGTCCGCAACGCCCGCTGCACCGGCCCTTGACGCCAACGTGAACGCCACCGGACTCGCCTTGCTCGCTGGTGATGGCAATGTTAGGTCAGAGCTTGCGGCTTTCGGGGTACGCATCGTCGGTACGCGATGAGCGGTTCGTTCCTAACGACGAGGACGGGACCAGCTTTCTTTCCTTTTTTATCGAACTTGCGCCGTTGTAAAGCGCAGTGTTCCGCCGCTGGCCAAGCGCGAATGCGGGATCGCAACGGTGGACTGTGACTCGCCCGCCAGGGTGAGCTGCACGAGTTGGTCGCCGGTTCCGGCCCGCTCGATGATCAGCGCCCGGCTTCCGGGCACCTGGATACGGGCGCGCCGGACAAGCGGAATGCCGGCGACATAGTTGCCGCTTGCCGGTTGAGCCGGATAGAAGCCCAGCGTCGCGAAGATATACCAGGCGCTCATCTGTCCGGCATCGTCATTGCCGATGATCCCGGCGGGGCTGGCCTGGTAGAAATCCCGGGCAATGCGCGCGACCAGCCGGTAACCTGTTTCAGGGTGATCGGTAAAGGCATAGAGCCAGGCGACGTGATGGCTGGGTTCATTGCCGTGCGCATACTGGCCAATCATCGCTTCCTGTCCGAGGTGCGCATTCGGGTCGCGCCCCTGCAGGGAAAAATAGCGGTCCAATTGCTGACCGAGCCCGGCATTGCCGCCCATCAGGTCCGCGAGTCCCGCGGGATCGTGCAGCGCCGGCGTCCACGTGTACTGCCAGGCGTTAGCCTCGGTGTAGTCGCCCGGATTGTTGAGCGGCGAGGTCGGCGTCAGCGGATCAAAAGGCTCGCGCCACCGGCCGTGCGAATCGCGGCCGCGCATCACACCGGTCGCGGGATCGAACAGCCGGCGATAGCTCTGCGCACGCGCCGCAAACTTCTGCGCGGTTGCCGCATCACCGAGCGCGCGCGCCACGCGCGCCACGGCATCATCCCCGATCGCCGCTTCGAGCGATTTAGATACCGACTCGCCATCGACGAGGTCAAACGGCAGGTAGCCGTAGCGATCGATGAGCGTCCAGTCAAGCTGCGCCCAGGCAGGCGCCCTGACCCGCGGCTGGGTCGAGGTCGCTAACATCGCCGCCAGCGCCTGCGCACGGTCGAAGCCCTGGAATCCCTTCGCGATTGCATCGGCGATGACAGGCAGCGCCGGATTGCCGATCATGGTCCAGGTCTCACGGCCCCAGGCGGTCCACAGCGGCAGCACGCCCATCGCGCGCTGATGCTCGAGCAGCGTCTCAATCATGCCATCGACGCGCTCAGGCGCGACCAGCGTCAGCAGGGGATGGACGGCTCGAAACGTGTCCCACAACGACAGGGTGCTGTAGTAGCGCCCGCCGCGCGCCTCGAACACGTCCCCGGTCGGCCCGCGCACCCGGCCATCGGCATCAGCGATGTCGCTCGGATGCAGCAGTGCGTGATACAGCGCGCTATAGAAGATGCGCTGTTGCGTGCGCGGCGCATCGATCGTGATCCGGCCTAACATCCGGTTCCACTCGCGGTCCGCGGCGCGGCGCGCCCCATCGAAGGTCAACCCCGACACCGGCTGCAGATTAGCGCGTGCGCCGGCAGCATCGACCGTGGACAGCGCAATGCGCGCCTCGAGGACCCGCTCGCGGCCGAGATCAAACGTCAGCAGATAGCGCGGCGCCTGCGGCTCCGGACCCGCCGGCAGCAGGCGCTGCTCCTTGATCGCGTGATCGAAGACCAGCACGAACGACATCTGGCGCTCGACCCAGTTGCGCGAATGTACCGTGCCTTCGATTTCTCCCCGGACCGCGTTGATGCGGGTGTCGCTGCGTTGCACGCGCGGCGCCTCGACAAAATTGAGCCCGTGCGCAAGGTCAACCAGGACCTGCACCACGCCAGTTTCAGCGAAGGTGTAGCGATGCAGTGCGACGCGTTGTGTTGCGGTCAGCTCAACTTTGACACGGTGCTCGCGCAGTGTGACTGCGTAATAACCCGGCCGCGCCGCTTCGGTGCTCTTGTCATAGCTTGCCGAAAAATCCTGCGTGCTCTCCTGCCACTTCGCACCGCTCGCCGGCTGCAGCAGCACGTCGCCGAGCTCGGGAATACCCGCGCCGCTGATATGCGTATTGGAAAAGCCGAGAATGCGCGGCGCGCGGTATTGATAGCCGCTGGAGTAGTCCCAGCCGCGATCCGCGTTGTCCGGACTCGCCGCCACCATGCCAAATGGCAGGGTCGCGCCG
>DAIQQI010000431.1:0-2315 GCA_036786925.1 Steroidobacteraceae bacterium | reverse complement strand
CAACTCGTATATTGCCGGGCTGATCCTGCTCGCGGCTGCACCCTGCACCGCCATGGTGTTTGTCTGGAGCAACCTGACCAACGGCGAGCCGCACTTCACGCTCTCGCAGGTGGCACTCAACGACCTGATCATGGTGTTCGCATTCGCGCCGCTGGTCGGTTTGCTGCTCGGCTTGTCGGCGATCACGGTGCCGTGGAATACGCTGCTGCTGTCAGTGGGCCTGTACATCGTCGTGCCGGTGATCATCGCGCAGCTGGCGCGGCGCAGTTTGTTAGCTGCGGGCGGCCCGGCTCGGGTATCGAGTGTGCTCGCGCGTCTCGGGCCGCTGAGTCTCGCCGCGCTGCTAGCGACGCTGGTACTGCTGTTTGGGTTCCAGGGCGAACAGATCCTGCGTCAGCCCCTGGTCATCGCGCTGCTCGCGGTGCCGATCCTGATCCAGGTGTATTTCAATTCGGGCCTGGCGTACCTGCTGAATCGCGCCTCGGGCGAGGCGCACTGTGTCGCGGGCCCCTCGGCGCTGATCGGCGCCAGCAATTTCTTCGAGCTCGCGGTCGCCGCGGCGATCAGCCTGTTTGGGTTCGAATCCGGCGCCGCACTGGCCACCGTGGTCGGCGTACTCGTCGAAGTACCGGTGATGTTGTCGGTGGTGAAGATCGTAAACGGCAGTCGCGGCTGGTATGAACGCGGCATTACGATCAAAGCTTAGAACATGCTTTCACTGCGGCAGTCGCGCGCGCCGACTCTCCAGCTTGTTCCAGGCGGCCAGGACATCGTCCGGGGTGATGCCGCGTATATCCGCCGCGCCCTGCACGCAACCGGTCAGGACGACCGCAGACGTGCTAACACCGCCGGGCCGGTACAGCTGCGGATTGGCCTGGCCAAAGAGCGTGACCGTCGGGCAACCTAACGCGGCGGCGGCATGCGCAGGCCCGGTATCGACAGAAATCATGCCGCTGGCTTTTTCGAGCAGCGGCAACAGGATTGCCACGGGCACGTCGCCCGCTACATTGTAAACGCGCTCGATACCGCTGCGTGCCGCGATGCGTGCATTGAGCCTGAATTCGGAACGCACACCTAACAGAATAATGTCATGCTGCGGACACGCAGCACGAAGTCCCCGCAACACGTCTGCCCAGCGATCCTCGGGCCAGTATTTCGAATGCGCAGAACTGCGATAGAACCATGGTCGCATGGTTCGCTTGTTGCCAGTTTGAATGACGATGTAGTCGTTGTTGCCGAGCCCGTGACGGCGCAGCCACGGGCCCAGTAACGCCCGATAGGCATCCGGGTGCAACTCAGCGTTGGGCTCAGGATCGGATTGTAACGGGGCTGCATGACCCTGCCATGCCGGCGGTGTTAGCTTCGCAAGCCGTGTCAGCCACTCGCAAATGTGCTCGCCCGCTTGCTCCTTCAGCGTCGCGAACTCGACAACCATGCTGTCGGGAATGCCCGCACGCCGCAGCAAGTCACGGCCTGCGGGTCCAGGGTCCGCAAACCAGACCGGCCCTGGCGGGCGCGCCCGCAGCCAGCGCACCAGCTGCTGCTGCCGTGCGCTGATCCAATACGGCGTCTTGCGGCTTCCCAATACAAAGACTTCGCCCACGTCCTTCTGGCATTGCAGCAGCGGCAAAGACCATGGCCCGGACGTCACCACATCGACCGGGCATCCAAAACGGAAGCTCAGCTGCCGAATCAAAACGGACACGAGGACCATGTCGCCGAAGGCGCCGCAGCGCACCAGCAACGGACGTACTCGCGCCGCTGCGCCATTGCCAGCGCCGCCGAACTGCGTTGTCATGGGCGTGCCTGCCGTTTGCATGTCGAGCTGCGATAACTTTTTCATCACCAGCGAAGAAGCTGGAAATCAGTTTACTCAAATACTGATCAGGCTGCGTCGGGGAAGTTCGCGCGGCGCTTCCAATCCAGTGGCGCCTGGCGCATTTCCACTCAGGGGAGAAATACTCAGTTACGAACGCAGATCAGGTCCTGCTGCTGACTGGACGCACCCAGTGCGGCGATGTCGACCTGTGTCAGTGAGCCATTGGTCAGCGTGCACACGCGAAACCCCGCCTGCACCAGCAACTGCAACAGCGCAACCGGATCGAGGTTCGCCTTGCGCATGTAGGCCGGGGAATATTCCAGCATCAGCGTCTCGCAGCGTTGCAGAAAATCGCCCGCGCCACGCAGCGCCGGCAGCTCGAAGCCTTCAATGTCGATCTTGATGAAGCGCAGGCGCCGCGCGCCGAGGTTCTGGCTTTGCCACCAGCTGTCGAGGCGTGTAACCGGCACCTGTATCTTCTCGCCGTCATGCACCG
>DAIQQI010000155.1:0-7681 GCA_036786925.1 Steroidobacteraceae bacterium | reverse complement strand
CGGCCTCGAAACGTGAATCGCTGGCGATCGACGGTCGACATCCAGGCCCCGCCCTTGCTCCCTCTTCGATCGCAGATCTTGTCGATGACCGCGGAGCCATCGGTGGGTGAATCCGCGGGATAAGGCATCACGTGACAGTCGTAGATCCACTCCCAGACGTTCCCGGATGTGTCGTACAGGCCGAACGCGTTCGGCTTGAATGAACCGACCGGTGCGACCTGGGCGTAGCCATCGTCGCAGCGCGCGGCCGTTAGCCGGGCGTTAGGGGAGCGCTTCTTTGCGGAGATATCGAACACGTTGGCGTATTCGCAGGCGCGCTCGTCATGCGTGCCCCACAGGTAGTCCGTCTTGGTGCCGGCACGCGCGGCAAATTCCCACTCCGCCTCCGTCAGCAGGCGGTAGCCGGCGCCCGTCTTCTTCGCGAGCCAGCCGACATACGCCTGGGCGGCGTTCCAGTTCACGCAGGCAACGGGCTCCTTCGGCAACGGCGCGCGACCGTAGCCTGGATCGCGCCAGCCGAGGGCCTTGTCGAACCTGGCGTTCCAGCCATCCCAGAGGTTGCAGCCCTCCAGGGGCACGTAGCCTGTCGCATCGATGAACGCAGCGAATTGTTCGTTGGTGATCTCGAACCGGCCGGCGCCGAACGGCCGCCTGATCTTCACCCTCCGCTCGGGGCCCTCATAGCGACGAATCTCGCCCTCGCGCACCGGCTCGGCGCCGTCCCAGCCCATCTTGAAGGACCCGGGCGGAACCACGACGATCTCCGGACAGACGTCGCAATCCTTGATGATGTCGCCTGGTTCATGGGCCTGCGCCGTGAATATGGTGAACGCAGCAAGGATGCGCCACGGGGCCAGACGAAGGATGCTGTTCCTCTTTCTCATGCGATAGATACTCCTGGGCAAGAGAGTGGCGAAAGCGAAGCGTATAACTTGATCTCGAGCGGCGCCTCGGTCAATGTGCGCGAATTCGAGGGTCGGTATTATGAACAGCGATGACATCGTTAGATTGGCGACGCCGCGTCGTTCGATTCCGGGCGAAGACCCGGAAGTCGGCCGCCTGTCCGCCATGGTCATGGCGCTGCTGGGCGAGCTGGTTATCACGCGCGAGCGGCTCGATTCCGTCGAGCGCCTGCTGGACGCTGCAAATGTACTGAGGCAGTCCGACGTCGAAGCCTACGACCCCACCGGTCAGGCCACCGCCGAACGAGAGCAGCTGCGCAAGC
Organism: Steroidobacteraceae bacterium; assembly: GCA_036786925.1. Classification (GTDB taxonomy): domain Bacteria; phylum Pseudomonadota; class Gammaproteobacteria; order Steroidobacterales; family Steroidobacteraceae; genus UBA964. Next base: position 6,456 of record DAIQQI010000155.1, on the reverse strand, counting down.
GACAGATCGGCAAGGTGCTGCGCCCACTCCAGATCGATATCGAAAAAGCCGTTGCGAACGTCCAACAGAAGGTCGCCAACGCGGACGCCGTACACGAAGAGGAGATCAGGAAATGAGCCATCCGATGATGCCCGAGGCCACGCATGACGAGCGCGCAGAACAGTACTTCGTCCGTGACCTGAAGATCTGGCTGGCCGAGCACATCAGTCCGCTGCAGCAGAAGCTGGTCGAAGCGACCAGCGCCTCGATGCCCGAGGACGAGGGCCTCGACCTCGGCCCGCTGCGCAGGAAGCTGCTCGAGCAGGACGTGTACCGCTCCTGGATCAGTGTCTCGCGGACTTCGCAGGAGATGATGTGGGACGCCGTGGGCTCGTCGATCGACCGGCAGCTCGGCGAACTGACGAAGAAGGCCGACATCAAGGCGCCCCGTGGCTCGGTCACACTGAAGCGCGGCTTCGAGACGCCGCGATACATTGCCTCGCTCGACGTGCACATGATGCCGGGCGGCTACGCGCACGATCGGGGCGAAGGCGATATCCGCCAGGGCGCGCTCATGGATCGCGGTGGAGCGATCTACATGCTCGGCCGCAATGGCGGCCTGATGAACGACATTCGCGGGCAGACAACGGTCCAGCACCTGCTCGAGGTCTACCCCGATCTCGAGCCGAAGCGGATCCTCGAACTGGGCTGCGGGGTTGGCGTTAGCACCGTGGCGGCCGCGAGCGCCTTCCCGGAGGCCGAGGTCTACGGGGTGGACGTCGGCGGCGCAGTGCTGCGTTACGCGCATGCCCGCGCCGAGCACCTCGGGCAGCGCGTGCACTTCGTGCAGGGCAACGCCGAACGCACCGACTTCCCCGACGAGTCGTTCGACTTCGTGTACTCCTGCGCCCTGCTGCACGAGACCTCGAAGGCGGCGGCCCGCAAGATCTTCGCCGAGTGCCATCGTCTGCTGCGCCCGGGTGGAGTCGCGATCCACTGCGAGGTGCCCCTGAACGCGAGCCCCGGCGCCTGGGGCAAGGTCCAGGGCGACTTCGAGGCCCTCTACAACAACGAGCCTTTCTGGCGCGGCGTGCAGAAGCTGGATCTCGGCGGCCTCATGGAGGACGTGGGCTTCTCGGACGTCAAGCGCGGCTACCAGGGGGCAACCCCGAAGGCCTCGCGGAGCGCGCCACGGACCTTCTCCGACAAGAACATCGGCGTATTCCGCTGCTGGCTGATCGTCTCGGCGCGGAAGTAATCCTCAAGGGCGCACATCGGCCTTTGGATCGAGTAGTGCAAGGCCATGGGAACAAACGATGAACGATTCCATACCTGCCGCCCGCGGAGTTGCAGCAAGCGAAAGTGACAAAAAAGCGTTCGTCGAGCGTCTTTTTGGCTCCCTCAAAACCCTGTGACGTCGAGGACCCCAACATGAACCGAGGCATGACAGGACTGCTACCACGCACCCCGACGCTGGAAGATGAAAGTTATCTTGGCTTTTTCGAAGGCGTGCGCAATTTCGCGATCGGCACGCTGTTTCCCGTGGCAGCTCAACAAATCGAAGCGGCCAGCGCTAACAACGCCAGCGCCGGCTCCAGTACCGAGGTGCCGATAGCTGCGCTGCGCAAGACAGCCGATGCGCTCCCCATGGTTGGTGCGTGGAAGCGCGTCATGCGCAGCCAACAGCAATCAACCTGGCTCAAGATTCGTGAGTCACTGTACGCCAATCGGGCGCAGTACGAACAGCAGCTTGACGACGCCGAGCGGCAGCGCCCGAATCGGTTGCATTATTCCGCGGATTTTCAGGTGCCGCCTTACGCTTGCCTGCCGATCCATTTGCAACCCGGTGGTTATGTCGGCGACAGCCTCGCCGGATTTGTGTTTCATCATGGCACCAAGGTTTTCTATCAGGGTGCCAATGACCAGGACGAGTTGCACAAGGATGTCGTTCGCATGACCGCCGAACCCGAGGACGGCCGTGTCAGGCAGGTTCTCGATCTCGGCTGCTCGATTGGCCAGTGCACCACGGCACTGAAGCAACGCTGGCCCGATGCCGAGGTTACCGGTCTCGATGTCGGCCTGCCGATGCTGCGCTACGGTCACAAGCGCGCCACCGATCTTGGCGTCGATGTGCATTTCACGCAGGCACTCGCCGAAAACACCGGATTGCCCGACGGCAGGTACGACGTGATTCTGGCGTACATCCTGTTTCACGAAGTCCCCTCCAGACTTTTTCGGCCCATCGTGCGCGAGGTGAAGCGGCTGCTGCGCCCCGGCGGAACCTTCACGATTGTCGATGCGCCTAACAGCACGCAGTTGCCAGCGCCCAATCGCGTGTGGCTGGATTTCGACGCGCAATTCAACTGTGAGCCGTACTCACCGGCGTTCGTCGCGAGCGATTTCCAGGCTTTGTTAGCCGACGAAGGCCTGCGGGTGACCGAATGCGGCCCGACCGGAGGCTTTTTGATGCGGACCACATCCGTCAAGCCGGTGTAATGGACGCGCCGCGCGCGCTTGGGACGTTGTTCGCCGACCTGGCCGCCGTAGTCGGAGCGCAAGGGCTGCGGACCGACGAGACCACACGGCGCTTGTATTCCCAGGATGTGTATCGCCCGGGACATCTGGCGGCGGCAGTTGTTAGCCCGGACAATACGCAGCAAGTAGCGCAGGTGGTACGCCTGGCTGGCGCTGCAGGGATTGATCTGTTCGTTCGTGGCGGCGGCATGTCGTACACCGACGCCTATTTGCCGACCAGCGACCGTTCGATCGTGATGGATCTCGCCCGGATGAACCGCGTACGCGACATTAGCGCGACCGATCTGCGCGCCACCGTCGAAGCCGGCTGCACCTGGGCGGCATTAAACGAAACACTGGCCGAACACGGGCTGCGCGCGGTTTTTTGGGGCCCGATGTCGGGTCGGCGGGCGACCATTGGCGGCGGCATGTCGCAAGGGGCCGCGACGTTTGGATCGGGCCTGCATGGCACGTCAGCCGCCGCGGCACTCGGTTTCGAAGTGGTGTTAGGCGACGGACAAGTTCTACGAACCGCAGGATTTTTTCGTCACTCAGGACCGGACCTGACGGGTTTGTTCACTGGCGACGCCGGGGCCTTCGGGATCAAGACCGCGGTAACGCTGCAGCTGGAACCGCGCCCGGCATTTGGCGATGGCCTGTCGTTCGCGTTTGACAGTTTTGAACAACTGGCGGGCGGACTGCAGGCAGTGGCACGCCTGAACGTCGCGACCGAAACTTTCGGCGCAGAAACCGCATTGCTGAGAGCCATCGCCGGAGCGGCGAATTTCAAGCAGGATGCTGCGAGCGCCCTGGCCGTCATCAAGAACAGTCGTAATCCGCTGTCAGGCGCCTGGCACGTGCTGCGTATGGCGCGGCACGGCCGCCGCTTCCTGCAGTCGTCCAGTTATACCGTGAGCATTCTGACCGAAGCCCGTGATCGCACTCGCCTCGCGCTCAACCTGCGTGACCTGCGCCAAACGGCGCGACGTTTTGGCCGCGAAATTCCAAATACGATGGCCACCGTAACCCGGGCAACGCCTTTTCCGGATCCCCTGGTGCTGGGTCCTGGTGGCAAGCGGCTGCTGCCATTGCACGGCATTTTTCCCTATTCGAAGGTCGCGGCCTTTCACGCCGCGCATGCGCAACTGCTCGCTCGTGCGCAACAGGAGCTAACAGAGCTGGGAATAGAAGTCTTGATCGTGTACGCGTGTGTCGGCAGTAACGCGTTGATCTACGAACCGGTGATCTACTGGCAGGATTCGTGGCCCGAACTGCATAAAAACGTCATGCCCGAGGCCATGCTGCGACAATTCAGCGAGCCGCCAGCCAACCACGCCGCGCGGGCGCGCGTCGAACGCCTGCGTCTCGAGATCATCGAACTGATGCATGCGCACGGCGCCGCACACTTGCAGATGGGTCGCGCCTACCCTTATCTGCAGGATCGCGATCCGGCTTTTTCGAGTCTGGTCCATGCGCTCAAATCGGCGCTGGATCCGGCGCACCGCATCAATCCAGGCGCGCTTGGATTGCTGCCTCCCTGAAACGCTGGCCTGTCGCGCAGATGAAGAACACTCGTATCGGCATCGTGGGCGCAGGCATAGGCGGCCTGAGCGCTGCTCTCGCCTTGCAGCGTATCGGTTTGCAGCCGGTGGTCTTCGAACAGGCGGATGTGTTAGGCGAAGCAGGCGCCGGCATTTCGATCACGCCAAATGCCGCAAAAGGCCTGCAGTACCTTGGACTCGGCGCGGCCCTGGATGAGATCGCGGACCGTCCGCCCCAACAGCTGTTATGCCACTATCGCAGCGGCGCGGTGCTGTTAGCCATCGATCGCAGCAACACCACCGCACACTACGGCGCCGAGTATTACCAGCTGCATCGTGGCGACCTGCATGGATTGCTGCTGAAGGGCGTACGAGCGTACGATCCCGACGCCATTCGCACCTCGCACCGGCTGACGGCGGTTCGCTGTGATGGGGGCAATGTCACAGCCGACTTCGCGGCGGCGCCACCGGTTGCGTTTGATTGTTTGATCGGCGCGGATGGCCTGAAATCGCAGGTGCGGGACCAGATATTCGGTCCGCAGCCGCCGGACTTTGCCGGATTTGTCGCCTGGCGCGGACTGGTCGATGCCGCTGCCCTGACCGATTTAACCCTCAGCGCAGGGTCGGCGGTCTTCACCGGCGACCATCGCCTGTTCGTGCGCTATCCGGTGCGTCGCGGCCAGTGGCTGAATTACGTCGCTTTCACGCAAACCAGCCAGGCGCAGGCCGAGAGCTGGAGCGCCACGGCCAGTGTCGACGAGCTTTTGCCATTATTCGAAAACTTCACCGCAGAGGTGCGGACAATCATCGCGCGCACCGCGCAGCGCCGCTGCGGGCGCTGGGGGCTGTTTGCGCGGCCGCCACTCAAACAATGGACCACCGACCACGTTGCGCTGTTAGGCGACGCGGCGCACCCGATGCTGCCCTGGTTCGGCCAGGGCGCCGGCGCTGCGATCGAGGATGCGGTCGTGCTGGCACGCGCCTTGGCTGCGAGCACGAATCTTGCCGAGGGACTGCGTCGCTACGAACAAGCCCGTCAACCGCGCGTCAATCTGCTGTATGCCGAATCGCAGTTAGGTGGTCAGCGGCTGTTCGTTGCCGAACCGCAACGCATGACAGCCGACAATGTTCGAAATGAGGACTCGCTTGGAATTTTTCGTTATGACCCGTCCACCGCGACGATCTAACAGCAGGTACCGGCACGGTCCATGCCGGGAGTCGAATCAGCGTTCAAAACGCTGTAACATTTTTATTTTAAGGGGCTTTCTGGCGGAGCTAGATGTACTCACCACGAGATGGTCCGGGCTTGTCGATCCGGACTACAATTTTGCCGCTTGCTAGCCGCCCGTCCCGAAATCCAGCCCTGCGAAACACCCAATGAAGATTAAGCGAATCGACGTTTACCACATGGACCTGACCTACATTCATGGCACCTACGTCATGTCTGGAGGCCGGGAGATTACCTCGCTCCCGTCTACGCTCGTCTGCATCACCGCGGACAACGGCCTTCAAGGGTGGGGTGAGGTCTGTCCGCTCGGGACAACCTATCTACCAGCGCACGCCCAGGGCGCCAGAGCATCGTTGTCGCTCCTGACTGCGGCGGTGATTGGAGTCGACCCGACCAATCTGGCTGCGGTCAACGATGCGATGGATGCGGCGCTCAGTGGCCACGCGTACGCCAAGAGCCCTATCGATGTCGCCTGTTGGGATTTGACCGGTCGTTCGACGGGCGTGAGCGTCTCAACCTTGCTCGGGGGCATCCGGCAAGAACGTTTCCCGCTTTACGTGGCGGTACCGCTCGGCACGCCTGATCAGATGACTGCGTATGTCCTGGAGCGACGCAGAGAAGGCATTCATCGTTTTCAACTGAAAGTTGGCGGTGATCCCACCCTGGACGGCACGCGTGCCCGACAGATCGTCGAGGCGACAGGGCCCGAGGACTTGGTCATCGCCGATGCCAATTGTGGCTGGCGACTCAACGACGCAATTTTGGCCGCGCGAGCCATGGAAGGCCTGCCACGGCTGTACTTCGAGCAGCCTTGTCCCACAATGGAGGAGTGCATCGAGGTCAGAAGGCACACAACGCTTCCGATGGTGTACGACGAGCTCGTAACCGAGCTGCCAAGCCTGCTGCGTGCAATTCGCGAGGGCGGCGCGGGCGCCGTCAATTTGAAGGTTTCCCGGGTGGGTGGATTGACCAAAGCAAAATTGCTACGCGATGTGTGCGACGAGCTGGGGCTTCAAGTCACCGTCGAAGACACGTGGGGCGGCGATATCGTTTCGGCTACATCGGCTCATTTGGCGGCGACCACGCGAGCCAGATCCCTGCTGACCGTATCATTCATGAACGACTGGACGAATGAACACGTAGCGGGACACCAGCCGCGAAGCGTCAATGGTTTCGGCAGCGCACCAACGGGCC
>DAIQQI010000154.1:0-7694 GCA_036786925.1 Steroidobacteraceae bacterium | reverse complement strand
TGGCGGCCGTTGCAGCCTCGGTATCGTTACCGGCGGCCGGGCCTGGCGCATCAGCGCCAAAAGCGTGCAGCAGGGTAATGCCGCCCGGCGTCACTCCTAACAGCCATTTCTGCTGGCCGACCGCGAGCAGCACGATGCGTTCCTTCTCGCCGACCGCCAGTTCTGCGTCGGCGCGCAGCAGGGCCTGGCGGCTGGTCGGAAAGGACTTGAGGCGGCGCATCAGCCAGGCGAGCGCAAATACGGCCGCCAGTACCAGTGCCAGCGCCAGCAGCATTTCCAGGGCGCTGCCGAGGCCGGGCGCGGACGCGGCAGGCGCCTGCACCTGAGGCGCGGCATAAACGCCTGACATGGAGAACATTCTTAGCACTGCTGGTTCCAGTTCGTCGCTTACTTGAGGCGCCGTATTCTCTCGGCCGGGCTGACGACATCAGTCAGCCGGACGCCGAACCTGTCGTTGACCACCACGACCTCGCCATGCGCAACCATCGTGCCGTTCACGAACACGTCGAGCGGCTCGCCGGCAGCGCGATCGAGCTCGACCACGGAGCCCTGGTTGAGTTGCAGCAGATTGCGGATGGCGATCCGGGTGCGGCCGACTTCCAGTGACAGGGTAACCGGCACGTCCAGGATGACCTCCAGCTTGTCCCCCGCAGGACTGGCGGGCTGCGCTTCGCTGGCGTCCAGACTCGACCAGGTCGCTGGCCTGGCGGTCATGTTGTTAGCCTGATCTGCCATGTCCGGTCTACTGCATCACGAAGGAGGTGAAGTAGACCCCCTCGACTTTCGCAGCCTCACCGCCTTCATTCTGGATAATCTTGCGAACCGCGGCCAGCGTCTGCTGACGCAGCTTGTCCTTGCCCTCGCGCGTCGAGATCTCGCGGTAATCCTGGTTGCCAAACATCAGCAGCAGGTCGTTGCGGATTACCGGATCGTTGTGCTTCAGCATTTCGATGGTTTCGGGGTCGCGGCTCGCCAGCCGCACTTCGATCTGCAGAAAACGGACCGCCTGGTCGGCTTCAAAATTGACCACGAACGCCGGCTCGAGCGTGATGAACTCGAGCGGAACCTTGGCCGCAGGCTTTTCCTTCTTGCCGGCCTCGACGCCATGCGCCTGACCCGACTTCCAGAACAGGAAACCGCCGACGCCGCCGCCTAACACGAGCACGGCGATCCCGATGAGCAGAAACAACTTGCGCTTGCCGGTCGGTTTGGGTTTTTCGCCGGCGTCCGGGGTGGCTGCCGCTGCTGCTTCTGACATGTCTGCTCCTGAGTACGAGGTGTTTGGTTTCCTTACTCAAGCAAACGTCGTGCCACCCGAAAGCCGCGACTGCGTCACACTCCGGCAGCGCGGCGCGTCAGAGAACCGGCGCGCGGTTCAAACGTAGGTATCAATCAGGCCGGTAATACGGCTGGTGACTCGTCCGGCGGGCCCGGCTATTTCGGCAGCGTCGCTGCTCGCAGCGCTGATACCCGAGAGCATCGAGGCGCGCATATTTCTCGGCTCCTGGGGCGAGCCCTGCGAAACCGATGACTGTCCAAGTGACAGCCCGGCACTGGCGAACTGCTCGCGCAATCGCGGTAGCGCCTGCTCCAGGGCATGTCGGGTGTCTGCATGAGCGGCGCCAAACCACAGGCTGGTTTCACCCTCGCGTATCGCAATGCGTACTTCAAGGGGCCCGAGGTGCTCCGGCGAGAGACGCAGCGTCGCTGATTGCTCGCCCCGATCGATCATCAGGTTGACCGTGTTAGCCAGTTCCTGGCGCCAGGCCGCGGTTCCAACCGGATTCTCCATCCGCGGCAGCGATGGCAGTTCACGGGCGGAGGCGGCGGCTGCGAGGGCGGCCGCTACCGGCGGCAGGCTCTGCGGTGTCGGTACATGTGGGCCCTTTTCCCCCTGATGGCCCTGCGGGTTGGCGGGCCGGTCGGCCGTCTCCTGCAACTTGACCGGCATTGCCGGCATCGCACTATCTGTTAGCCACGCGCTGGTGCCGTCCCTGCCATGCCGCTCGGCGGCAGCATGAGCCCGTCCAGACCCCCTGTCCGGCACTGCCGGGTCATTCGTGTCGCCTGAATCGTCCTGCAGGCTTGCGACAACGCCCGCCGTCTGCAACTGCAGGGGCGCAACGTCGTCATTGGCTGTCGCTGTTGCGTTGCTGCCCGGCAATTCCGGCGGCGCCGCGTAGCCGGACGGCTGGACCGCCGGTGCCAGAGGCGGCAGTTGCAACAGCAGCTGCGCCGTCGAGAGATCCGGGTTCGCAGCCTGCGCGGGTGTGTCGGCGGCGATGCTGCCAGCGTCGCCGGAATCGCCGGCGTCCGCGGTGGTCAGACTCTGCTCCAGCGCATCGGGCAGCAGGTTTTCAATCAGCGACAGGAACTCGGTTGCGGCTGCTTCGCCGATGAAATCGGCAGAAGCCGCTGTGGCCGGCGACAGGCAGGTAAGACCGTCTACGGCAGTTGCTGCGTTAGCAGGCGCCGTCGCGGCCGGAGACAATTTGGAAGAATTCATGAAGCTTTCTCGGTGTGTGGATTGACGAAGTTCCGCTGACTCAACTCATCGCTGTTCTGCTGATCGAGCCGCTCCTCGGCGCGTCGCTCCTCGCCGGACCAGCGGTCGGCAACCCCGCTGACCGCGGCCAGCTGGCCACTGACGTCGCGGAGTTTTTCACGTTCAAAGTCAGCCTCTGCACGTGCGCTGGCTAACACGCTCTGCTGCTGCCTGATCGCCTGATCGAGCTTGGTGAGAAACGTCTGGTAATCACGGACGCGCGTGCCGCTCAGGCCGGCGCCGGCGTCCTTGCGGAAGCGGCGCAGGTAGTCCTCCCGGTATTGCAGCAGCTCCTGCAGGCGGTTGCCGGCAAATGCCAGGCTGCTCTGCTTCTGCGCGAGCCGCTGTGAGGCGCCGTCACGCTCGGTTTCGATGACACGCCTGACTTCATTGAGCCGGTCTGAGCGTTTCACGCGGCGTCACCCTCACCTTCAGTCGCAGCCGGCTGCGCCAGCAGTTCGCGCAACATCGCGGTGCTCGATTCGAAATCCGCACGCTCGTCAATCTCCTGCGTCAGGAATTGTTCCAGCCTGGGCCAGATCTGCATGGCGGCGGCGATGCGCGGGTCACGATCGCGGTTGGCCAGCCCCAGCGCGACAAAATCCCGCACTTGCTGGTACAGCGAAAAATACTGGCGCGCCTGGCGCGCCATCGCGAGCGCCTTGGGGTCGACGATATCGTGCATGACGCGGCTGACAGACTGTTCCAGGTCGATTGCCGGGTAGTGCCCGGCGTCGGCCAGACGTCGTGACAGCACCACGTGACCGTCGAGAATTGCGCGGGCGGCGTCGGCAATGGGGTCGTTAGGGTCATCGCCTTCCGTGAGGACCGTGTAGAAAGCCGTGATCGACCCCTGCTCGGTCACGCCATTGCCGGCGCGCTCAACCAGTGCCGGCAAGCGGGCGAATACCGACGGCGGATACCCTTTGGTTGCCGGAGCTTCACCAATGGCGAGCCCGATTTCCCGTTGCGCCTGCGCAAAGCGGGTCAGCGAGTCCATGATGAGCAGTACGGATTTGCCCTGGTCGCGAAAATACTCGGCAATACTGGTCGCCAGCCATGCTCCATGCAGACGCATCAATGGCGGCTGATCCGACGGCGCCGCGACCACAACCGCGCGGTGGCGTTCCTTCTGGCCAAGGATGCGATCGACGAAATCCCTGACTTCGCGGCCGCGTTCGCCGATCAGTCCAACCACGATGACATCGGCAACGGTATGACGCGCCATCATGCCTAACAAAACACTCTTGCCGATGCCGCTGCCGGCAAACAGGCCAAGCCGCTGGCCCCGACCGACCGTCAGCAGGGCATTCAGCGTCCGTACCCCGACATCCAGCGGCGTACTGATCGGTACGCGGCTCAAAGGATTGATCGGCGAGCCCGTCAACCGAACTGCGTCTTCGCAGACAATCGGTCCCAGGCCATCGAGCGGTTCGCCGGCCCCGTCAATGATCCGGCCTAACATAGCGGACCCGACCTTGACCAGGCCGGAGCGGCGGCTGGGCACGACAGCGGCCGAGGGCTCGAGTCCGTGCGGCGTTCCGGTGGGCATCAGAAAGATGCGATCGCCGGAGAAGCCGACCACCTCGGCCTCGATGCTGCCACCGTGCGCAAGCTGGATGTCGCAGTGATCGCCGACCGCCGCCTGGACGCCCACGGCTTCCAGCGCGAGCCCCACCATCCGCGTCAGCCGGCCCTCGACTGGCGGCGGCGGCAGCTGCTGCAGAACGGCACGCCGTTCCGCCAGTCTTGCGACCACCGAGTTCATGACGGCTCAGATCCCGGATCCAGCAAAGTGCTGGCGATTGCGGCAACACGGGCCTCAAAGCTTGCGTCGATACGGACATGCTCGCTCAGCACGCGGCAACCACCGCGCCCCATGACCGGGTCTTCCAGCAGCTGCCAGACGCGTTCCGCGGACGCCGGGGCCAGTTTTTCCCGCAGTACGGCAGCGTCCGCCGGATGCAGCACCACGCGCACGTCGCGGCTGTTAGCCGGGAGCAGCGCGATGGTTTCGCGGACAATCGCGGCGACCTGGGCCGGATCAATCCTGAGCTCACGTCGCGCCAGTTGCTTGCCAACACACAGCGCCAGCTGGCTCAATTCATCCAGCAGGGTGCTGTCCAGTTGCGCCAGTGGTTTTGCGGCCTGGGTAAAGGCATTGTCGAGCCTGACGGCTTCCGCCAGCAATTGATCGCGCACCGCATTGGCTTCGATCATTCCCTGGGTGAAGCCGAGCTGCCGCGCCTCCTCGAATACGCGTTGCTGGGAGGCCAGCGCCTGTTCCGACAGGTCCTGGGCGCTGCTCGAGCGGCCGCGTGAGGCTACCACCGGGCCCGCGACGTTAGGCAGGAGCCAGGCGGTCGCGGTGGGTCTAGACATACTCGTCGCCCTTGCCGCCCAGATTGATGGTTCCGTCCTCGGCAAGTTTGCGGGCCGCGAGCAGGATCTCCTTCTGCGCCGCCTCGACATCCGACAGTTTCACCGGGCCGCGGGATTCGAGATCGTCCTTCAGCATCTCTGCCGCACGCTGCGACATATTCTTGAAGATCTTGTCCTTGAGTACCTGGTCGGCACCCTTGAGCGCCAGCAGCAGTTTGTCGCTCGGCACCTGGCGCAGAATCTCCTGCATGCCGCGGTCGTCGACCTCGGCGAGGTTCTCGAACACGTACAGCAGCTCTTCGATCTTGGCTCCCAGCCCTTCGTCGGTCTTGCGGATGATTTCCATGACCGCGCTCTCAACGCCGGGATCGAGGTTGTTGATGATGTCGGCGGCACGTTTCGGCCCGCCTAACGCCGAGGTCTGCGAGCCGGCCGCGGCGCTGAACTGTTTCTCAATCACCAGGTCGAGCTCGCGCAGCGCCGACGGCTGCACGCCGTCCAGCAGCGCGATGCGAACCATCGCCTCGTTACGCACCGTTTCCGGCAACGCGGACACCACGTCAGCGCTGTGCTCCGGTTCCAGGTAGGAAAGTATGATGGCGATGATCTGCGGGTGTTCAGACTTGATCATGTCCGCAATGGCCCGCCCCTCCATCCACTTGAGCGAGTCGAGGCCCTTGCTCGGGCGGCTGGTCAGGATGCGGTCCATGACACTGGCCGCCTTTTCCTCACCTAACGCGGAAATCAGGGTCTTGCGCACAAAGTCGTCGGAACCGACGCCGAGCGAAGTCTGGCTCTCGGCCAGTTGGTTGAATTCCGCAACCACGTCCATCACGTCGGCGCGCGTAACGTTCCCGACCTGGGTCATGGCGCTGCCAATGCGCTGCACTTCGCGCGCTCCCATGTGCTTGAGGACGTCGGCGGCTTCCTTTTCCCCGAGCGTCATCAGCAGGATTGCGGCGCGCTCAGTGCCTTCGCGCTGCGGCGCCTTGGCGGGTGTAGCGTCAGGCATCGTTAGCTACCCAACCCTTGACCACCTGCGCGACTCGCGCCGGATCCTGGGTTACCAGCGTGCGCGCCTGCGCCAGCTGTTGTTCATACGCGAGGGTGTTGTTGTTGCCCTGAATTGCAGCAGCCGCCCCGCCGCCACCGGCTACGGTCGCGCCACCGCCATCCGGGCCGCCCTGCTGGCCCGGCAGGGCCTTGGCAGCCGGCGCCGATTTCAGCGGTGCCAGCAACTGGTTCAGCATCGGCTTGACGACCATGAACACCAGCACGATGACGATGATCAGACCGGCAAGAACCTTGACCATTTGCTGCGCCCAGGCTTTTTCCCAGATCGGTATCGAGGTGGCCTCGATCAAGCCGTTAGCAACTGGCTCACCGCTCCAGGCCGCGTTCATCACATTGACGCTGTCGCCGCGTGTCTGGTCGAATCCAACCGCATCTTTGACGAGACTGGTAATGCGTTCGAGCTCCTTGTCTGTCAGGGCGCGTTCGGCAACCTTGCCGTCCTTGCCGGCCGTTCGTGCGTTATCGATCAACACCGCGACTGAAAGCCGCTTGAGCCGTCCGCCGGGCTGGCGCGTGTAGGCCACGGTCCGGTCGATTTCAAAATTCCGCGTGGCCTGCTTGTTCGTGTTGACAGGAGCCGCAGCCGCTGCGGCGCCATCGGCCGCAGCTGCACCGGGCGCCGCGGCGTTGGCGGCCGTGAGGCTCGCACCCGCGCTGGACGGCAATGCAACGCCGGCATCGGGAGGCTGATTGCTGAGCGAACCCGGCACACCGCGCGGACCGCCCGCACCGTTTGCCGACTGCTCCTCGGAGGTTTGTTCACTGCGCACGATCTGGCTGTCGGGCCGGTATTGCTCGCGCGCTTCCTCGACCGCGGACATGTCAAATTGCGCCACGACCTGCGCGCGCACACGCCCGGCGCCAACCAATGGCGCTAACAACGACTCGACGCGCTGCGCGTATTCCTCTTCAACCTGGCGTGACAACTCGATCTGCTGCTGATGCAGCGCGGCGTCATCATGGCCTTGCGGTGAGGACAGCAGGCGGCCCTGCTGATCGACGACGGTGACCTGTTCGGAAGTCAGCTCCGGAACACTGGACGCGACCAGGTGCGTAATTGAAGAAATCTGCTCGCCGCTCAGCCGGCCGCCGGAGCGCAGTTGCAGAAACACCGAGGCGCTGGGCGGCTGGCGGTCGCGAACGAATGCGGACTGGCGCGACGCGGCGATGTGGACGCGCGCCGCGGATACCGACTGCAGGCTGGCGATCGTCTGTGCGAGTTCCGTCTCGAGGGCGTGCTGATAGCGTGCGCCCTCCATGAATTGGCTGAGGCCGAAACCGGAATCGCGGGTCATGGACGCAAAGCCGCCCGAGGACGGCAAGCCCTTGCCCGCCAGCAGCAATCTGGCGTCCGCGACTTTCTCGGCTGGCACCGCAATCGTGGCGCCGCCGTTTTCAAGCTTGTACTCGATCCCGGCGCCACCTAACACCTGGGTAATCTGTGCGGCGTCGTCGCCGGCCAGGTTGCCGTACAGGAGATTGTAGGTGGGGCCCTGCGACCAGAGCGCAGCGCCGACGCCGGCAGCGACGGCTGCGGCGAGGCCGACCAGCAGGATCAGCGGCTTGAGGCCAGCGATAACACCCTGCGGTGCTGGGTTAACTAACACTTCTGCAGCCATGAATTATTACACCGGCATGTTCATGATCTGTTCGTAGTCACTTGCCAGGCGATTGCGCACTTCAGTCACGGCGC
>DAIQQI010000430.1:0-2322 GCA_036786925.1 Steroidobacteraceae bacterium | reverse complement strand
TGATCTTGGCGCCCTGCAACGCCACCTGTTCCGCTAACAGGACCTGGCCGATGTCGCACAGCAGTCCCGGGCGGTCGCCGGCGACAAGTTCCAGCACGCTGCGGCGATTGCGCTCGTCGACGCTGATCGCGATCTGGGTCGGGGTGTTGAACATGCGCATCTGGCGCGACGCGCGGCGTGTCACCGCAAGCGACTGGTCCGGCGAGCTGACCAGAGCGCGTCGCAACGCCCGGTCGATGTCGGCGACCCGGTCCGGGTGAGTGAGCGGCGCGCCGTCACCTTCGAGGATATGGTAGAGATCGAGACTGCCGCCGTCGGTGGTCGGTGTGACGCGCGCATCCACGATGGTCAGGCCAAGCTGGTCCAGCACCGCCGTGACCCGCGCGAAACTGCGCAGGCGGTCCGGCGTCAGCGTGGTTACGGCAGTCGTGCCGCGTTCACCATCGCCCTGGACCGCGACCACGGGTTCGTGCTGGCCGCCGTGGCGTGTCGCGATCAGGCGCGTGTGCCAGGCCACCTCGTCGGGCGTATGCCGCAGGAAGTAGCCATCGTCGAGAATGCTCCAGGCGTCACGGATGCGCTCGTCCGGCATGCCGCCCTCAACTAACAGGCTGCGTGCGGCGACCTGGGTTTCGTCGCGCAGTTCCTGCGCATCGATCGGGCTCTCGAGACCGCGGCGCAACGCGCGCCTGACCCGATTGTAGAATTCCTGGAACAGCGAGGCCTTCCACGAATTCCACAACTTCGGGTTGGTGCCGCGAACATCGGAGGCGGTCAGGACGTAAAGGTAATCGAGGTGCGACTCATCGCCGACAAAACGCGCAAAATCGTTGATTACGGCAGGATCGGAAATGTCCTGCTTCTGCGCCGTGACCGACAGTTTCAGGTGCGCGCGCACCAGCCAGGCGACCAGGCGCGCGTCGTAGCGCGACAGGCCCTGCTCGAGGCAGAAGGATTCCGCGTCGACCGCGCCCAGATCCGAGTGATCGCCGCCGCGGCCCTTGGCGATGTCATGAAACAGCGCCGCGAGATACGCGATTTCCGGGCGCGGCAGTTGCTGCATGATCGCCGACAGGACCGGCAGCTCATGGTCGTAGCGCGGAATTGCCAGGCGCCGCAGGTTGCTCAGCACGAACAGCGTGTGCGCGTCGACCGTGTAGGCGTGGAACAGGTCGTATTGCATGCGGCCGACGATGCGGCCAAACGCCGGAATATAGCGGCCTAACACGCCATAGGTGTTCATGCGGCGCAGTTCATGCGTGACCCCGGCGGGCGCGCGCAGCAGTTCAATGAACAGGCGGTGATTGCGCGGGTTCTGCCGGAACTCTTCATCGATGAGCCACAGGCTGCGACTCAGGGCGCGCATTGTTGACGCATGCACGCCCTTGACGTTCGCGTTCTGCTGCAGCAGCACGAACAGTTCCAGCAGTGCCGAAGGATTTCGTGCGAACACGTCCTCGTTAGCTGTTTCCAGGTAGTCGTCGCGAATCTGGAAGCGCGCATTGAGCGGCAGGGGCGCGATGTTGCTGGCCGGCGTGATCGCCTCGCGGAACAGCTGCAACAGCAGCTCGTTCAGCAGGCTGACATCCATGACGGTGCGGTAGTAGCGCTGCATGAACTGCTCGACCGCGAGCGTGTAGGTCGCATCCTCGTAGCCGAATATCTTCGCCACCTTGACCTGGTGATCAAACAGCAGGCGATCTTCGCGCCGGCCGGTTTCGACATGCAGCGCAAAGCGCACGCGCCACAGGAATTCCTGCGCGGCTTTCAGGCGCCGCAGTTCGGCCGGTGCCAGAAAACCATTGGCCGCGAGTTCCTCGAAAGTGCCGCAATTGAAATGACGCTTGGCGACCCAGCCGATGGTCTGGATGTCGCGCAGGCCGCCGGGACCGGTCTTGACGTTAGGTTCGAGGTTGTAGGCCGTGTCATTCGCCTTGCGATGCCGCTCCTGCTGCTCGCGGACCTTGGCAGCGAAGAATTCCTCTATCGGCCAGACTGCCGCCGCGCTCAGCGCAGCCTGCATCGCCGCCATCAGCGTGGCCGAGCCCGCCACCAGGCGCGATTCCACCAGCGTGGTCATGACGCTGACATCCGCGGCGCACTCGCGCCCGCAATCGTCGACCGTACGGACGCTGTGCCCGAGCTCGAGGCCGGTGTCCCACAGGAATGTGACCAGCTTTTCCAGCTGCTCGCGCTCCGCGGCATCCGGCACGGCCGCGACCAGAATCAACACATCGACATCGGAGCAGGGGTGCAACTCGCCACGCCCGTAGCCGCCGACCGCCATCAGCGCCCAGTCACCGGCACGCGCGCCGAGGAAAT
>DAIQQI010000429.1:0-2328 GCA_036786925.1 Steroidobacteraceae bacterium | reverse complement strand
TCCTGTATGACGAACTGCGCCGCATGGCCGGTCACTACATGCGTCAGGAGCGCCAGGGCCTGATTCTCGGTCCCTACGAGTGGCAGGCGACGGCGCACTGGCTGAATGGGATCCCGGATGAATTCGCCAACCAGCTGTTCGACGACGATACCGGGCGCATCGAGAAATACATCGAGGCCGCCTGCGCACGCGTACCGATACTCGGTTCGGTCGGCATCAAGAGCATCATCAATGGCCCGATTCCGTATGCGCCCGATGGCAATCCACTGATCGGGCCCGCGCCCGGCCTGCCGGGATTTTTCCATTGCTGCGCTTTCACTTTCGGCATCGCACAGGCGGGCGGAGCTGGCAAGACAATCGCCGAATGGGTCGCGCACGGACAGCCGGAGTGGGACATGTGGCCACTCGATGCGCGACGCTACATGGAATACGCGAACCACAAGTTCACGCTGGCCAAGGCGATCGAAACCTACCAGCACGAATACGGCATCGGTTACCCGGCCGAGGAGCGGCCCGCCGGCCGGCCCGCCAAGGCCTCGCCGGCTAACATGCGCCTCAAAGGCAAGGGCGCCGTGTTTGGCGCGCGTGGCGGCTGGGAACGCGCCGTGTATTTTCCGTCGGCCAGCGATCCGCAGGACAAGCCGCAGTGGTCCTTCCGCCGGCCGCGCTGGCACACCGCGATCGCGCGTGAGTGCGAAGCCGTGCAGCAGCGCGTCGCCGTGCTCGACCTGCCGGGATTCACCAAGTTCGAGGTGTCGGGCCCCGGCGCGAGCGACTGGCTGAACCACATGGTCGCCGGTACTGTGCCCAAGGTCGGCCGCACCGCGCTCAATTATTTCTGCGCGCCTAACGGCGGCATCGTCACCGAAATGACCATCACCGCCTTGCAGCCGGAGCGATACTGGCTGATCAGCGCCGCGGCCGGCGAGCGCCACGACGAGCATTGGCTGCGCGAGCATCTGCCGGCCTCGGGCCCGGCGGTACGCATCGACAACCAGTCGGCGCGTTTCGGTACGCTGATTGTGGTCGGTCCGAAGTCACGCGAATTGTTGTCGCTGCTAACAAGTGCCGACCTGTCCAACGAAGCGTTTCCGTGGCTGTCGGTGCGCCATATCGACATCGGTTACACCAGGGCGATCGCGCTGCGCGTCAACTATGTCGGCGAGCTCGGCTGGGAACTGCACCTGCCGATGGAGCATCTGCTGTCGGTTTACGATCTGGTTTGGGAAGCTGGCGAAAAATTCGGCATCCATGACTACGGCCTTTACGCGATGGACAGCCTGCGCCTCGAAAAGTGCTATCGCGCCTGGAAGGGCGACCTGACCACCGAGTACACGCCGTTCATGGCGTCGCTGGATCGCTTCGTCAAACTTGACAAGCCGGGCGGCTTCATTGGCCAGGAAGCGCTGCGGCGCGAAGCTGCCAGCGGGCCGCGCGAGCGCTTCGTGCCGTTGCTGGTGGATGCAGAGGATGCCGACGCCGCTGCGGTGTCGATCGTCTACCAGCGCGATGAACCGGTCGGCCTGGTCACGTCGGGCGGCTATGGCTATCGGCTCAAGCAGAGTATCGCGCTCGCCTACGTGCGCACCGACCTCGCTGCGCCCGGAACAGTGTTAGGTGTCGAGATCCTGGGAACACGGCGCCGGGCGGTGGTGGCCAGCGAACCACTGTACGATCCGCAGAACCTCAGGTTGCGCGCCTGAAAATTCAGGCACGAAATTTCGTCGACTGACAGGGAGATGACCAGTGAGTAAACGGGAAAAGACGGTCTCCATGACGGCCCTGTTGTTAGGGTCGCTGCTGGCCATCGCGTCTCAGGCGGCGTCGAACACTTCGCCACTGCCGGTGGCCAAGCCGGAATCGGTAGGCATGTCGTCGGCCCGTCTCGCCAACATGGGCGAATTTTTCCGCCAGGAGGCCGGGCGCAAGAGTGCGTCCGGTTACGTCATCATGGTCGCGCGGCACGGCAAGCTGGTTTATTCAGGCGCGGTCGGCATGCGCGATGTCGAAAACAAGCTGCCGATGACGCTCGACACGCGTTTTCGCATCTTCAGCATGACCAAGCCGGTTACCGCGGTGGCCGTGCTGATGCTGTACGAAGAAGGGCGGTTCCAGCTCGACGACCCGGTCTCGAAATTTCTGCCGGCGTTTGCGGATTCCAAGGTTTACACGGGCGTCGATGCCGCGGGCAACCTCGTTACCGAGCCGCTCAAGAAGCCGATCACGATCCGTCATTTGCTGACCCACACCAGCGGGCTCGGCTATGGTCCGGGCTACGATCGGACCTCGCCGCTGGCCAAGGCCTGGGCCGGGTTGAATATGGCCGGC
>DAIQQI010000153.1:0-7775 GCA_036786925.1 Steroidobacteraceae bacterium | reverse complement strand
GCTGGATTCGAAGGCCGGCAATGATCTGTTGCGTGCCGTCACGGTGGTGTTCGTGCCGGTTTTCAACGTCGACGGGCACGAGCGCTTTGGCGCCTGGAATCGCCCTAACCAGATCGGGCCGCGCGAAATGGGCTGGCGCACGACGGCGCAGAATCTCAACCTGAATCGCGACTACGTGAAGGTCGAAGCACCGGAAATGCGCGCTATGTTAGGCCTGTTGAACGACTGGGATCCGCTGGTCTACGCCGACCTGCATGTGACCGATGGCGCAGACTTCGAACACGATATTGCCATTACCGGCGATATCACGCAGAGCGGTGACGAGACGCTGCAGCTTGCCGGTCGCGCAATGATCGCGCACATCATCGCCAGCCTCAGCGCCAGGGGTTCCCTGCCGCTCGATTTCTATCCGAATCTGGTCGAAGAAGACAATCCTGGCTCCGGATTTGCGGTCAGCGTCGCTGCGCCGAGGTATTCCGATTCCTACTGGGCCAACCGCAATCGCATCGGGCTGCTGGTAGAAACGCACTCCTGGAAACCCTACGCACGCCGCGTGGCAGCGACGCGGAACACGTTGGACGCTATCCTGGACATGGCCGCGATGCATGGCGCGGAGTGGCTCAAGCTAACACGCGAAGCGGATCAGCGCGCCGCGCGCCTGGGCGGCTCCACCGTGGCACTCGCCTATGAGAATACCGATCACGTGCAGATGATCGACTTTCGCGGCTATGCCTATAAACGCGATCCGTCGCCGGTGTCGGGCGCGCTCGCAGTTCATTACGACCCCGGCACGCCGATGATCTGGAAAGTGCCACTGCGCGATGGAGTCAAGCCGTCGATCACGGCCACGGCGCCGCGCGGTGGTTACCTTGTTCCGGCCGCGTTTGCCGACACGGTGCGCGCGCGACTAGCGCCGCATGGCATCCAATTTGAACGTGTTGACTGCGCGCTGCCGAACCTGACAGCGGAAGCTTTCCGCGCCACCGGCATCAGGCGCGCTGCGAATACCCTCGAAGGGCACCTGTTAGTCTCGGTCAGCGGAGCATGGCAATCGGAGCCGGCTACGGCGGCGGTGGGCGCATTGTTCGTGCCGATTGCGCAGCCCAAGGCGCGCCTGGTGATGGCGATGCTCGAACCGCAGGCGCCGGACTCGCTCGTTTCCTGGGGATTTTTCGACGTCGCTTTCGAACAGCGCGAATACATGGAAAACTACGTCGCCGAAGACGTCGCGAAGGAAATGCTGGCCCGGGATCCGGCATTGCGCGCAGCTTTCACCCAGCGCCTGACGACCAATCCGGCATTTGCCGCGAGCCCGACGGCGCGCCTCAATTATTTCTACGCGCGGCATCCGTCCTGGGACCAGCGCTTCAATCTGTATCCGGTGTTGCGCCTGGCGGATTCGCCGAATGCGGCGCGAACCTGTGCGCCGAAGTAGACTGCCTCAAGCCCAAAAGAAATTTCGGAGAATGCCGATGCCAATGACAAACTGGCGCCGAAGCCGCGCCATGCTGGTCGCGTTAGCAATCTTTAGCGGCGCTGCGTCCATCTCCGCGACGCACGCAGAAACCAAGGCGGTAATGACCTACGCGGATGTCTTTGGCCTGGAGTGGGTCAGCGATCCGCAGATCTCGCCGGATGGCCGCTGGATCATCTACGTGCGACGCGGCATGGATGTGCGTACCGATCGGGTGAATGGCACGCTGTGGTTGATGGCCACGGACGGCACTACGCACCGGCCGTTGTCTAACAATGCTAACGAAGGCGCGTTGCCGCGCTGGTCGCCTGACGGGCGGCGCGTGGCCTGGATTGCGCGGGACGGCGAATCCGGTGCGCAGCTGTTCGTGCACTGGCTGGATTCCGGCACCAGTGGCGCGATTACCCGTCTGCCCGCAGCGCCGCGCAGCCTGGCCTGGTCGCCCGATGGGCGCCTGCTGGCCTTCACGATGCCTGTACCAGCCAGCCGCAAGGCGTTCACCGTGGAATTGCCGAAGCCGCCCGAAGGCGTCAAATGGGCCGAGCCACCGAAGGTCATCGATCGCATGGTCTACCGGGCTGATGCTGAAGGCTATCTCGCCGATTCCTTCAATCACTTGTTCGTCGTTGCCGCCAGCGGCGGCGCGCCGCGCCAACTGACCAGCGGCGACTTCGACCACAATGGCCCGCCGGTTTTCACAGCCGACTCACGCAGCGTGCTGATTGCGGCGAATCGGCGCAAGGATGCCGACCTCGAACCTAACGACAGCGAGTTGTACCGGGTCGCGCTTACGGGCGGCGAACTCCAGGCGGTCACCGACCGTCACGGCCCCGATAGCGATCCGATCGTTTCGCCTGACGGCCGCTATCTCGCCTGGCTCGGTTTCGATGATCGTTACCAGGGCTATCAGGTGACGCAGCTGTATCTGCGCGATCTCAAGTCGGGCGCTACGCGCTCACTGACCGCGCAGCTTGATCGTGATGTGGCGGGCCCGACGTTCGCTGCCGACTCGCGCGCCATCTATTTCCAATACGACGATCGCGGCCAGACGCGAATCGCGCGCCTCGGGCTGGACGGCAAGCTGCAGCAGCTCGCGGATGATCTCGGCGGTACCGATGTAACCCGGCCCTACGCGGGCGGCTCGTTCAGCGTTGCCCGCGACGGGCGTTTTGCCTACACGCGCCGTAGCGCCGCGGCGCCCGCCGAGCTTGGCACGGGGACCGCAGCTAACAACATCGTGCAACTGACCAACCTGAACGCCAATGGCCTGGGTTCGCGCGACCTCGGCACGCTGGAGCAGATCCAGTTTGTCTCCAGGGCGGATGGCCTGCCGCTACAGGGCTGGATCCTGAAGCCGCCGGGTTTCGATGCGGCGAAAAAATATCCCATGATTCTCGAAATTCATGGCGGCCCGTTCACCAACTACCAGGGGCAGTTCGCCGCGGAGACGCATCTCTATGCGGCCGCGGGCAATGTCGTGCTGTTCATGAACCCGCGCGGCAGCACCTCGTATGGCGAAGCCTTCGGCCAGAAGATCCATCACAACTACCCGAATCAGGATTTCGACGACCTGATGACCGGCGTTGATGAAGTCCTGAAGCGCGGCTATGTCGACGAGAAGAAACTGTACGTAACCGGCGGCAGCGGTGGCGGCGTGCTGACCAGCTGGATCGTCGGGCATACCGATCGTTTTCGCGCAGCGGTCGTCGCCAAGCCGGTGATCAACTGGACCAGCTTCGTGCTGACAGCCGACGCGACCAATTTCTTTTACCGCTACTGGTTCGAAGCGCCACCCTGGGAAGCGCAGGCGTCCTACTGGAAGCGCTCGCCGCTCGCCTATGTCGGTAACGTGAAAACGCCGACGATGGTGATCAGTGGCGAGCTCGACTACCGCACACCCATCGGCGAAGCCGAGCAGTTCTACCAGGCGCTCCGGCTCCGGCAGATCGATACCGTGCTGGTGCGGGTGCCCGGGGCATCGCACGATATTTCGGCGCGCCCGAGCCTGCTGAATGCCAAGGTTGCCTACGTGTTAGCCTGGTTTGCCGCACACGGCGATTGACAGGCAAAAAAAGCCCCGCACCAGGCGGGGCTCAAAAAAATCCGCGTCTCCGCGAAATCAGCTTCGAATTGACTAGTTGGCGGCGGTCATACCTAGAGCGGCCATGGCCTCGCCGCCCTTGGCCTTGGCTTCCTGCGCCTTGGCCACGGCATCCGTCACATTGCCGGACGTGAACGCGACGGACGCAGCTTCCCAGGCGGATTTCGCCGCCGCCAGATTGGCCTTGGCGCCATCGAGCTTGGCAGCGTCCATGCCTGTCGGCAGCTTCTTGGACGCGCTCAGCGCGCTGACACGGCTTTCCAGCGCACCGACCATGCCCGGCAGATCGGCCGCCAGCGCGGTCCATTCGCCCTTGGCTTTCTCGACGGCCGCTTCCATTTCGGCTTTCTTCGCAGCGGCAGCGTCCTTCAACGCCGTCAGCTTCGAGGTCAGTTCGGGTGCGGCCGCCATGATGCCCTTGTAGTCGCCCGCCTGCAGCTTGGCCTTGAGGTCAGCGATCGACGCATCGACGCCCTGCAAATCATTTGGCACATACTTGGCTGCGTCGTCACGCACCGTGGCCAGCGTCGCCTCGGCATCGGCGATCGCCTTGGTGGCCGGTTCTTTCATGCTGCTGCAGCCCACCACCAGCGCGACTGACGCCAGGGCAGCTAACAACAACGACTTTCGGATCATCTTCATTGCAAAAACTCCTTATGGGATACGTAACTTCTGACCCGGCTTGATCTTGTTAGGGTCTTTGAGAATGTCCTTGTTCGCTTCAAAGATGCGTGGATACAGCATCTTATCGCCGTAGTACTGCTCGGCAATCTTCGACAGCGAATCACCTTTCTTGACTTCGTAATACTGCGTGTACTTGTTGTCTTCCGGCACGTCTTATTCTCCTCATACCTGCCCCGAATGGCGTGCAAAGCCTAGCAGATGGCGGGTAAAAAGTGACTCCGTTGAACTGTCGGCGCAGAGCGACGGGCGCGTTAAACTTCTGTAATGACCGACTGCCGCACGCGTCCAGAACCGCTGCTTCGGCGGCGAGCCGTTGGAAGCTGAACGAAGGGCAAGATCACGCGTGGCGCCCCCGGCGGCGGCTTTTACCCCAGTCTTTGTGGCGGAGCGGATGCGGCCTCGGGCTGCGGCGCGATGCGTTCATCCTGGTGTAGTACGGATTTTTCAAGCACTGAGCGTGCGCCAACGAGCCGCGCCGAGCCGGTAGTACACATGCGGCCGGAGCGGATCGCCAGCGGCCAGCTTGCGATGCAGGAAGTCGGCGCTGTGATCGCGCTGCATGCCGAGGCGGGTCATCACCGCGATGGAGCGATGGTTGATGGCGGCGGTGATCGCGATGATCTCCGGTAACGCCAGCGTTTCGAATCCGAACCGCAACGCCGCACGCGCGGCCTCGGTGACCAGTCCCTGCCCCCAGTGGCGCCGCGCCAGCCGCCAGCCAATTTCCACGCGCGGCTCCGCGCAGGCCATGACACCTTCCTCGTCCGCCGACAGGAATTCCGCCAGCCCGGTAAAGCCCGCGAACTCGCCGCTGCTGCGAAATTCCAGCGCCCAGTATCCCCAGCCATTGCGCTCGATGGCGGCCTGCAGCCGCTGTGCGAGCGCGTCACTGGCCTCGGCCGTCAGCACGCTACCTAACGTCGCCGCCACCTGCGAATCGGCGTTGAGCTCCGCAAACGGCGCAAGATCGCTCCTGCGCCAGGGGCGAAGCAACAGTCTTTCGGTCTGCAGCATGGCGCAGCTCAGGTCTGTGGTCAGAAACCGAATTGCCTGCCGAAGCCGGACAGCGTGGCAACGCCCAGCAGCGCGAAGATGCCGGCGGCGATCGTGTGCACGAGCTTCATCGGGATCGCCGCCGCGAACCTGTTGCCGATGAACACGGCCGGGACGTCGGCGATCAGCATGCCTGACGTCGTGCCGATGACGACCACCACCGGCGCGGCGTAATGCGCCGCGAGCGCAATCGTCGCCAGCTGCGTCTTGTCGCCCATTTCGGCGAGGAAAAACGTCACCAGCGTGGCGCCAAAGACGCCCAGATGTTTCGCAACCTGGGTCTCCTCCGCCTCGATCTGGTCGGGGATCAGCGTCCAGATCGCCATGCCGATGAAGGACAGCCCCAGGATCCAGCGCAGCACGCCGGGACTCACGGTGCTGGTAATCCATGCGCCGAGCGCGCCCGCGAGTCCGTGATTGACGATGGTTGCTGACAAAATGCCGGCAATGATCGGCAACGGCGCCTTGAAACGCGCCGCGAGAATGAAAGCGAGAAGCTGGGTCTTGTCGCCGATCTCGGCGAGCGCGACGACGCCGGTCGAGACCAGGAACGCGTCCATGTCAGCAGCCGGAATCCGGCTACTCGACCGTTACGCTCTTGGCGAGATTGCGCGGTTGATCGACATCCGTGCCCTTGAGGATGGCGACGTGATACGCGAGCAATTGCATCGGGATCGAATAAACCACCGGCGCCTGGAAATAGCTGACATGGCGCGGCATCTGGATCACCGTGACGCCGTCCGAGGGCTCGAAGCCCGACTCCGGATCCGCAAACACGATCAACTCGCCGCCGCGGGCGCGCACTTCCATCAGGTTGGATTTCAGCTTCTCGAGCAGGTCGTTGTTAGGCGCGACGGTGATGACGGGCATGTCCTCGTCGACCAGCGCCAGCGGCCCGTGCTTGAGCTCGCCAGCCGCATAGGCCTCGGCGTGGATATAGGAAATTTCCTTGAGCTTGAGCGCGCCTTCCATGGCGATCGGGTGCAGCGCACCGCGGCCAAGGAACAGGGCATGGTGTTTCTCGGCGAAGCGATTGGCGAGCTTGTGAATGACCGGGTCGAGCGTCAGCGTCTTTTCCATCATGCCGGGCAGTTCGATCAGGCGCTGCACCAGGCCGCGTTCGCGCTCGGCGTCTGCGCCATGATGCTTGGCGAGCGCGATGACCAGCATCGACAGCGCCACGAGCTGGGTCGTGAACGCCTTGGTGGAAGCCACGCCGATTTCAGGACCGGCGCGCGTCAGCATCACGAGTTCGGATTCCCGTACCAGCGAGCTCTCGGGAACATTGCAGATGGCCAGCGAGCCGGCGTAGCCGCCTGCCTTCGCGAGCCGCAGCGCGGCGAGCGTGTCCGCCGTTTCGCCGGACTGCGAAATGGTCACAAACAGCGAATTCTTCGGCACCACGGGACTGCGGTAGCGGTACTCGCTCGCAATCTCGACCGCGCAGGGAATCCGGCAGATCTGCTCGATCATGTAGCGCGCGATCGAACCGGCATGAAAACTCGTGCCGCAGGCAACGATCTGCACATGCTCGGTGCGCGCAAAAACAGCGCTCGCCGCCGGGCCGAAAGCCTGCTCCAGCAAACGGCCGTTAGCGACGCGCTCCTGCAGCGTGTCGGCAATGGCGCGCGGCTGCTCGTAAATCTCCTTCAGCATGAAGTGACGGTACTGACCCTTCTCGGCGGAATCTGCCGAGAGTTCGCTATCGCGGATTGGCCGTTCCGCAACGTTGCCTTCGCGATCCAGCACCTTGACACTGCGGCGCCCAACATCCGCGACATCGCCTTCTTCCAGAAACATGAAGCGGCGTGTGACCGGCAACAACGCTGACACGTCGGAGGCGACAAAATTTTCATCCACGCCCAAACCGATGACGACCGGGCAGCCCTCGCGCGCGAGAATGATGCGCTCCGGATCATGTTCGCTGACCACCGCCAGCGCGTAGGCGCCTTCCAGTTCCGCGACAGTGGCGCGTACCGCCTTGAACAGGTCTTTCTGGGTTTTCAGGTGATGATGAATGCGATGCGCGATGACTTCCGTATCGGTCTCGGAAGTGAATTTGTAGCCCTGCTTTGTCAGCTCGGCGCGCAGCTCTTCGTGATTCTCGATAATGCCGTTGTGCACGATGGCGATGCCATCCTGCGAAATATGCGGGTGCGCGTTGCGCTCACTCGGCACGCCGTGGGTGGCCCAGCGAGTGTGTGCGATGCCCAATTTGCCGCTGGTGGGTGACTGATCGAGCGCATCCTGCAGCGCCTGGACCTTGCCGACGGTGCGGACCCGCTTGAGCTTGTCGGTGCCGTTCAGCACCGCAACACCGGCCGAGTCATAGCCGCGGTATTCCAGCCGGCGCAGGCCCTCCATCAGGATGGGGACGATGTTGCGTTCCGCGACGGCGCCGACGATTCCACACATGGCAGGGATTCCAGACTGGCAAGCTGACCAGGCACTCAGGCGGGCGCT
>DAIQQI010000152.1:0-7801 GCA_036786925.1 Steroidobacteraceae bacterium | reverse complement strand
ACGGGGGGCGGCGGCACAGGCGGTAGCGGCGGTGTTGGTGGCGGCGTCAGCACCGGTGGCGCAGGTTCCGCCGGTGGCGGCGGCATCAGCCTGCCGTCGATCCCGACGGCGGGCGGCGGCAGTGCGCAGACCGAAGAGGAAAAGCGCGGCAAGATCGACGAGCGTATGGATGAGTCCATGGGCGAGTTCGATCGCGAGCTGCAGAAGGAAAAAGAACGCGTCGCGAAGGAACGCGACGAACGCCAGCAGAGCGGTTCGGGCGGCCGCGGCGGCGGCGCCACCGGTACCGATTCCGGTACGGGCAGCGGTTCGGGTGGCGCGGCCGGCGGCGCGGACGCGAGTGGCGGCGCCAGCGGGGGCCGCAAAGGCGACCTGCGTTCCGACAAGGACGGCGGTGGCGGCGCCGCGGGCTCGAAAGACAAGCAGGGCGGTGAATCCGCCGGCGGCAAGGGATCAGGCGCCAGCGCCGATCCGCGTTCCGGCCAGGGCAGCGACGACGATGTCGTCGCCCGTCGCCTGCGGCGCGCGGCTGAGCAGGAAACCGATCCGGAGCTCAAGGAGAAGCTCTGGAAGGAATACGAAGACTACAAACGCAACCAGCGCGGATAAGTTATGAGCATGCGGAAATTTATTTTTGTTAGCCTGGCGGCGCTCGCGAGCAGCGCTTGCGTAACCAGCGACATCCGGCCCGCTCCCAAAGTGCAGGCGGTGCAGGCCAAACAGGAAATCGCCGCCGCGGAGCTGCTGGACGTCGGTATCCGGGTATTCGATCCCGGTCTGCCGGCGGCGCCCGCGAATGCCCCCCTCGATACCGAGCAACTGGCGAAAAAGGGCATTTACCCTGAGCTGCGCAAGGCGGAAGCCCGCTGGATCCCCGCGAAGCTGCGCGCCACGCTGGAGTCCACCAGCCAATGGGGCGCGGTGCGCGTCATACCCGACTCGGTGCAATTCCTGGATGTGATCGTCACCGGCCGCATCGTCGAATCCAACGGCATGAATCTGGCCATCGTCATCGATGCACGCGATTCGCAGGGGCGCGTCTGGATCGACGGCCTGCGTTCCGAAGCGGTTGCGGATCTGGGCTCCTACAAGACCGATGCCGCGCTGAAAATGCGCGATCCTTTCGAGAACGCGTACGCGGCGGTGGCCAACGCTTTGTTAGCTGCGCGGGACCGCCTGAGCGCGACGGAGCGCCGCGAGATCCGCCAGGTCACCGACCTGCGTTTTGCGGCCGACATCACTCCGGAAAAGGCCAGCGGTTACGTTGCCGCGGACGCCAAGGGCATCCTGCGCATCGCGCGCCTGCCGGCGGATAACGATCCGGTCATGAACCGGGTTGCGCAGGTGCGCGAGCGCGATTTGAACGTGGTCGATACGCTGGATGCCTATTACGGCGGCTTTTACGACCGGCTGTCGGAACCGTATGGCCAGTATCGGCGTGCCAGTTTTGATGAAATGGACAAGGTCCAGCAGGCCAAGAACGCCGCCCGCACGCGCATCGGACTCGGTGCCGCCGTGATTCTCGCCAGCGTCCTGGCACCCCAGGCATGCTCGGCGGACAGCTACAACTGCCAGATCGCCGAAAACACCGCACGCAGTATCGGTATCGGCAGCGGCGTGGCGGCGATCTACTCGGGCGTCAAGAAGTACGGCGATGTCAAAGTGCATGCCGAAGCGCTGAGCGAGTTGGCGCGCTCGTTTGAAAACGAGTCCAAGGGCCAGGTGGTCGAGGTTGAAGGCCGCATGCTGAAGCTGACCGGCACCACCGAGGAGCAGTACCGCGAATGGCGCAAGCTGCTGGCGGAATGGTATCGCAGCGAAAGCGGCGGTCCGCCGCCGACCATGCAACCACCGGCGCCCGCACCGGCACCTGCAGCCGTGCCTGCGGTGGCGCCAGCACCGCCGGCGGCGGCGACGCCGGCAGGCACTGCAGTGGTCACTCCAGACGCTGCTGCGACCGCGCCGCCAAAACAGTAGAATTCCACCGCCGCCGAACCGGCGCGCCTTGCGGCCTGGCCGCGGATACGGAGTGGCATGCTGAGCCTTGCCCCGGAACAACGGTTGTTGGATCGTTTTGTGCTGATCGAGAAGATCGGGACGGGCGGTCATGGCGAGGTCTGGCGCGCGCTCGACACGCAGAGCGATTCGCCGGTCGCGATCAAGGTGCTGTTTCCGCAGCTGGCGCATTCCGGCGCAGCCTGGGAGCTGCTGCAGCACGAATACGACATCGCGCAGCGCCTCAGTCACAAATCGATCCTGGAAGTCTACCAGCCGCTGCGCGACGAGCAGTTCACGCTGTTGCCGATGCAGCTGGCAACCGGCGACCTGCGCCGCCTGCGGGGCGACAGCTACCTGCGCATCGTGCCGATGCTGCTCGATATCGCCGGCGCGCTGGCTCACGCGCATGCACGCGGCGTGATTCACCGCGACCTCAAGCCGGCTAACGTGCTGGTCGACGACGAGGGCCAGATCAAGCTCGCCGATTTCGGCGCCGCCCGCCTGTCCGAGGGCGACGAGTCGGCCAATGCCGGTTCACCGTTCAGCGCCAGCCCGCAACAGTTGTCAGGCGAGCCGGCGTCGCCGCTGGATGACGTCTATGGCCTCGGCGCGCTGGCCTATGAATTGCTGAGCGGTTACCCGCCGCACTATCCGAATTTCGACCGCAAGGTCATGGTCGAACAGCCGGTGCCGCCGCTGCAGGCGGCGCAGCCGCTGCCGCCCCGGCTCGACGCGCTGGTGATGCGCATGCTGGCCAAGTCGCCCGAAGGCCGGCCGGCGTCCATGGAAGAAGTGCTGGAAGGCCTGCGCGCCGCGTTGCAGGACACGCTGGAGAATGTCGCCGACAGCGGCGAGCACCCGGTAGTCGAAAAATCCATTGCTCTCGATGACACCGCGAACGAAACCCTGGTTCTCGAGGGTGGCAGCGACACCGGGTCGAACCCGGTGCTCGAGGACCAGCCGCCACGGCGCAAGCTCTGGCTGTGGGTTTCGGCCGGCGCCGCGGTCGTGTTGTTAGCTGCGGTGTTCCTGTTGTTGCCGCGCTTTGCCAAGGCGCCGCCCGCAAGCGCGGCCGCGGGCAAGGTGGCGGGCCCCGCGGTCGACGCCACCGAGGCGGCCGCGCAGCTCGAGGCCAGACGCGCCGCACGCGAGCAGACGTTCGCCGCGCGTCGCAAGGCTTTCGACCAGTTGTTAGCTCAGCTGGAGACGCAGCAGGCCGCGGTCTGGGCGGGACCGGCTTTTGCCGCCGGCAAGTCGCTGGGCCTGGACGCGGTGGCCGCCCATGAAGCCGCGAAGGACGACATCGCGAATGATCGGCTGGACGTCGCGGTGAAGCGTTTGCAGAAAGTGGCGGACTTCGCGCCGCAGGCCTACAAGGCACAGATGACCGCGGGCGAGCAGGCGCTGCAGGACGGCCAGATCGAAGGCGCGCGCGCCGCGTTTGAGCTCGCGCTCAAACTCAAGCCGGCGGATCGCGAGGCCAGGCTGGGTCTGGAGCGCTGCACCCAGCTGCTGCCCTTGCTGCCGGTGCTGGTGCAGGCGGACAACGACCTGGCGCAAAACAAGTTGCGCGCAGCGACCGAGGGCTATGCCACGGTGTTGCGGGCTGAGCCGCGCCTGAAGCGCGCTATCGATGGCCTGGCACGGGCGCGCGGATCGCTTGGCACCAGCGAGTTCCAGAGCGCCTTGGGGAGTGGCCTGGCGGCCTTGCGTGCCGGCAAACTGGACGAGGCGCGCGGCGCGCTGGAGCGTGCCCGCGCACTGAATCCGGATGCGCCCGAAGTCGCGGCGGCCTTCGCGCAGCTCGAGGGCCGCAAGACGGGCATCAGCCTGGCCACTGACCAGCAGGGGATTTTGCAGCTCGAGACCAGCGAACGCTGGGCGGACGCGCTGGCCGCGTATAACGCGGTGCTGAAGAACGATGCGTCGGTTGAGTTCGCTCGCGCCGGCAAGGCGCGGGTCACGCCGCGCGTGGAACTTGCGCGCCGGCTGCAGGGTCTTATCGATCAACCCGACCGACTCGCGAGTCCCGCTGTGCGCACTGAAACCCAAGCCCTGCTGACAACCGCGCGGGCAACGACCCCAACGGGGCCGGTGCTGCGTTCGCAGATTTCGCGCCTCGAGTTGCTGGTGCCGCAATATGAAAAGCCGGTGCCTGTGATGCTGGAGTCTGACAACCAGACGACCTTGACCCTGTCTGGGGTCGGCGCGCTCGGCAGTTTTGCGCAACGGGAGCTGGAATTGCTGCCCGGCAAGTACACGTTGACGGGTACGCGCGACGGTTACCGGGATGTGCGCCGCGAAATCGCGGTCAAGCCGGGCGACGGCAAACCGGTATTCGAATTGCACTGCACTGACACGATCTGAGTCCCCATGGCCGCTGCGGCATTCGTTCACGTCGATGAACCGGCAGGCGCCCGGCGTCTGCCCGCGCCACTCGGCATAGGCGGTCCGGGCGCGCGCGTCATCGTGCCGGGCGCGGCCGACGGCGAGCAGTTGCGGCTCGAGTTCGACGGCGGGCTGTGGGCGGTGCGCCCGCTGTCCGAAGGGCGCACCCGCATAAACGCTGAGTTGTTAGGCAGCGCAGCTCGTGAACTGCGTGCCGGCGATGTGCTGGCGGCGGGCGATGCGCAGTTGCTGGTCGTTGCGATCAGTCCGGCGGAGCTGCAGCTTGCCGTGCGTCATCTCGCCGGCAACGAAACTGTCGCACCGCTGCGGCCGCCGCCCAGCCGCACCGAACAGGACGACGACAGCGACGTCGACATCGTTGCCAGCGAAGTGACGCCCGGTGCGCAGGCGGCGCGCAGCGCCGCGCGTGGTGCCGCCCAGGCCGCGGCGCAACCGGCCGGTGGCTGGCGCTCGCAACGGCTCTGGTGGGCGGTCGCTGCCGTCGCAATCCTGGCGCTGGTGTTCGGTTTGTTAGCACGGCTGCAGCGCGTGCCGCTCGATGTGCAGCCGCGCGAGGCGCGGGTGCGCGCCGCCGATGCCTTTTTCTCCTGGCAGTCGGGCGCGACGCTGTTCGTACTACCCGGCAAGCATCGGCTGCGCGCCGAACACCCGGGCTACGCCAACCTGGAGCGCGATCTCATCGTACTGGCGACGGCTAACGAGACCCAGGTGCTGCGCCTCGCCAGGCTGCCCGGTCTGGTTGCCATCGACACCGGCGGCATCCGCGCGCAGGTCACGGTCGACGGCGAGCCGGCCGGCTGGGCGCCGGGGGTGGTGCGGATTCCCGCCGGCCCGCGCACGCTGACGCTGCGCGCGGAGCGCTATCTCGACGCGGTCGCCAGGCTTGATGTTACCGGCGGCGGCGTGCGGCAGAGCCTGAAAGTTCCGCTGCGCAGTTCCTGGGGCCGGTTGCAGGTCGACGCCGCGACGCCGGGCGCGATGGTCGGCATCGATGACCAGCCGGCCCGGCCGGCGCCGGCCTTGTTAGATGTCCCCGCCGGTGTGCACCGCGTGCGCATCACCGCGGCCGGCGCCAAGGCCTGGGAAAGCAGCGTCATCGTAACGGCCGCACAGACTGCCCGCATCGGGCCGATAACGTTAGGTGCGCCGGATGCGAACCTGCTGGTGCAGTCGGAGCCGGCAGGCGCGGACGTAACGGTCAGCGGTGTATTCAAGGGGCGTACGCCCTTGTCGGTCGCTTTGCCGTCCAGTGCCAGCTATGAGATTGCGGTCAGCCGGCCGGGTTACGCGCCGTGGTCGCGCGGCGTACGCGCCGAACCCGCCGCCCGGCTCGCGTTCAGCGCCAAGCTGACCCCGGTGCTGGTGGCGCTGCGTATCAATGGTGAACCCGCCGATGCCGAGTTGCTGGTCGATGGCAGTTCCCGCGGCAAACTGCCGCAGACGCTCGAGCTGACCGCGACCAGCCACGCCGTGGAAATCCGCAAGCCGGGGCTGCAGACATTTTCGACCCAGGTTGATCTTGCGGCCGGCGTTGCGCGCACGCTCGATTACCGGCTGATTCCCGAGGGCCGCAGCGCCGACTGGCAGCCGCCCGCGGCCCGGGTCACCGGACGGCTGGCAGGCGCATTGCGGCTGGTCGCGCCAACCAGCTTCCTGATGGGCAGCGAACGGCGCGAACAGGGCCGCAGACCTAACGAAGTACAGCGCCGGGTGACTTTTTCGCGCGCGTTCTATATTGGCATGCGTGAAGTCAGCAACGGCGAGTTCCGCAGGTTTCGCGCCGATCATCAATCGGGATTCATCGGCAAGCAGAGCATCGATCTCGACAATCAGCCGGTCACCTCGGTCACCTTTGATGCCGCCGCCGCATACTGCAACTGGCTGTCCAAGGAAGAGGGACTGCCGGAGGCCTACGAGTCGAAGGATGGCCGGTTCGTGCTGAAGAAACCGCTGACAACCGGGTATCGCCTGCCGACCGAGGCGGAATGGGAATACGCGGCGCGTTTCACGCCGCAGGGCCTCAGGCGCTACGAGTGGGGCAACAGCCTGCCGTGGCCCGCGGGTATCGCCAACCTGGCGGGCGCCGAAACCGGCAACGCCAGCGCGGCTCAGCTGGCGGACTACCGGGATGACTATCCGACCATTGCGCCGGTCGGGAAATTTGCAGCTAACGCGCTCGGTCTCTATGACATGACCGGCAATGTGTCAGAGTGGGTCAACGACCGTTATTCCTCCTTTGTCGATACCAGCGCTGCGACCGATCCGCTGGGGCCCGACAGCGGTCGCGCGGCCTCGGTGCGTGGCGCCAGCTGGCGCACCGCCACGACGGCCGGCCTGCGACTGGCGGCGCGCGAGTCGGCCGAATCGGCGCGCGATGATCTTGGTTTCCGGATTGCGAGGTATGCCGAATGAAAACCACCTGGTTTCAAATTGCACTGCTAACACTGTTGTCGCTGGGGTCGCTGGTGGCCCTGTCGATCGATGCTCCGGCAAAAAAGCCATCTGCAGATAAACCGGCCACCACCGCGCCAGCGCCGACCGCTCCCGCGCCAGCAACTCCTGCGCCAGCAACTCCTGCGCCAACCACTCCTGCGCCAACGACTCCCGCAACGCCGCCCACCGCGCCAGCACCAGCTACCGCGCCGGCGAACGACAGCCGCGCGGACGAGCCGACCGAGGCTGACAAGAAGGATCCGGACGGAGGATTCCTGGCGGCGCCGGAGAGTGACAAGCAGATTGAACTGCCGCCGGAAATGCGCGGCACCGCCGATTTTGACATCAGTTTTCCGATCGACATCTGAAACGGAACCGCCGCCCATGAATCGCAAGAACTCCAATGAATTTATTTTCAGCCTGATCGCGCTCGCGATCTGCGTGGCCGTCGTGCATTCGATCTACGTGCTGCACGTGCGGCCGACTGCGCAGGCAATCCTCGTGGAGCAGCGCGCCGCGCAGGCGCGCGACCGCAGCTATGTGTCGGAGCGCAGCATCTACGTGGTCATCAAGGACTACGAACAGGAATCGGAAATCATCCTGTTGCTGTGGGCGCTGGCGCTGCTCGCCTACAAGGGCCTGCGCCAGAGCCGCGAACGCCGGGTGCTGGACGCCGGGGTGCTGAAACTTCCGGAGGGCCTGAAGATCCTGCCCGAGGACACGCGGGAGTACGCGCGGCAAATCGATGCACTGCCGCCCGAGCAACGACAGATGCTGGTGCCGCGCGCGCTGTCGGCGGCGCTGGCGCGCTTTGGCGCAACCCGCAATGTCCAGGACGTTTCCACCGTGGCGCACGGCATTTGCCAGTCGGAGGCCGATCGGCTCGATTCGGAGCTGTCGATGCTGCGCTACATCGCCTGGGCGATTCCGGCGATCGGCTTTATCGGCACGGTGCGCGGCA
>DAIQQI010000151.1:0-7811 GCA_036786925.1 Steroidobacteraceae bacterium | reverse complement strand
GTTAGGTCAGCGCACCTTCGGCAAGGGCACGGTGCAGAACATGTTCTCGCTGGACCGCTGGAGTTCGCGCAACGTGAACGGCCAGATCACCGTCACCATCGGCAAGTTCTATCGCATCACCGGGGAAAGCACGCAGCACCGCGGCGTTGAACCGGACGTTGCACTGGCCTCGCCGATCGACACGGATGAAATCGGCGAGAGCGCGCTGGAAGCCGCGCTGCCCTGGGATCGCATCGCCGGCGTGCCCTACCGCGCCGGCAGCCCCGCCGCCCTGCCGGTGCCGCAACTGGCTGACGAGGAAACACGCCGCGCGCAAAGCGACCCCGACTACCGCTGGTTGCTGGCGGATATCGCGGCCCGCGATGAGCTGCGCCACCAGAAGAGTCTGTCGCTGAACCTGAAGTTGCGGCGTGAAGAGCGCGCGCGCATCGAGCAGGAAACGCTGGCGCGTGAAAACACGCGGCGCACAGCGCTGGGACAACCGGCCATCAAGACGGCCGCGGAGATTGCCGATGACCCGGGTCCGGATGCCGTTCTGGAACAGGCCACCTGGGTTATGACCGACCTGGTGACCGGTGCTGCGGCTCCGGGCACGCTGGTTGCTGCGGATTCCAAAGCTGGCTAACCATGCTTTTACTGTTGTAGTTGACTATAACAGTAGGTAGTCGTAGGATCGCTTTCATCGTGATCGCGGGCGCTAAGTCGCCCCGGAAGGATGGAAGCCATGAAATACCGTGTTCTGGGGGCCCTGGTGGCCCTACCCCTGTTGCTCTCGGCCTGTGGTCAGTCGGACGCTACGACGCCAGCCCCGCCCAAGGCGCCCAACGACAAGATTGTACAGACGGCCGTACCAGTCGAGATCGTGACCCCGACGCTGGGGGAGATGCAGTCGGTTTACGCCGGCACGGCGACCCTCGAGGCCGAGGCGGATGCCGACGTGGTCGCCCGGGTCGGTGGCCAGGTTGAGCGGATTTACGTCGAAGAAGGCGCGCCGGTGCGCGCCGGGCAGATCCTGGCGGCACTCGATGCGCGCCAGCTGCGCCTGCAGGCGCTGCAGGCCAGGGCCCAGCTCGCCAAGGTCGAGCGCGATTACCAGCGCCAGCTGGAACTCAGCCAGAAAGGCCTGATCGCCGCCAGCGCCATCGATGGCCTGCGCTATGACCTCGACAACCTGCGGGCTAACAAGGACCTCGCGCAACTGCAGCTCGCCTACACCGATATCCGGGCGCCATTTGCCGGCATCGTCTCGGCTCGCAAGATCAAGGTCGGCCAGAACCTGCAGGCCGGCGTGGTTGCGTTTCGGGTCACCAATCCAACCCCTTTGCGCGCAGCGGTCTTCGTACCGGAGCGCGAGCTGCGCCGGCTGAAAATCGGCCAGCTGGCCAGTGCCACGGTCGATGCCCTGCCCGGCCGGCAGTTCCCGGCGCGTGTGCAGCTGGTGTCACCGACGGTGGATTCCAGCACCGCCACTTTCAAGGTCACGCTGACGGTCGCCGATCCCAACTCCGAGTTGAAGCCGGGCATGTTTGCGCGGCTGGGCATCGTTTTCGAGCGCAAGGCTAACGCGGTCTCCATCCCGCGCATCGCCCTGGTCGAAGGCGAGGACCGGCCGCGCATCTTCCTGGTTGCCGACGGCAAGGCCCGTTCGCAACTGGTCCAGCTCGGCCTGAGCGAAGGCGCGCGCGTGGAATTGCTGACCGCGCTGCCAGCTAACAGCCAGGTGGTCGTCGTCGGGCAGAACGGCCTCAAGGACGGCAATCCCGTCAAGGTCGTCAGCCTCGGCCCCAGTTCCTGAGGCCGCGCCATGCAACTCGCAGAACTCGCAATCCGCCGCAAAGTCACGGTCGCGATGGCGACCGTGGCGCTGACGCTGTTTGGCTTCGTGTCGCTGTCGCGGCTCAAGGTCAACCTGCTCCCGGACCTGTCCTACCCGACGCTGACGGTGCGCACCGAGCTGACGGGCGCGGCGCCGCTGGAAATCGAAAATCTGATCTCGCGGCCCATCGAGGAAGCGGTCGGCGTGATTCGCAATGTGCGCAGCGTGCGTTCGATTTCACGCTCCGGGCAGTCGGACGTGGTGCTGGAATTCGCCTGGGGCACCGACATGGATGTCGCCGGCATCGAAGTGCGCGAACGCCTCGACATCCTGCCGCTGCCAACCGACGTGCAACGGCCGCTGATCCTGCGCTTTGATCCGTCGACCGAGCCGGTACTGCGCCTCGCGCTGGTCGACCTGGCTAACAAGACCGCGAGCGCTGATGTCGACCGCTTGAAGGCGCTGCGGCAGTTCGCCGACGAGCGCCTGAAACCTGACTTGGAATCGGTCGATGGCACCGCCGCGGTCAAGATCAGCGGCGGATTCGAAGATGAAGTGCAGATCCTGGTGGACCAGGAAAAACTGTCGCAGCTGCGTCTCGATGTCCAGACCGTGGCACAACGCGTCGGCGCAGAGAACGTCAACCTCTCGGGCGGCCGGCTCGAACAGGGCGCGCAACGTTTCCTGGTGCGCACGGTCAATGAATTCAGGACGCTGGATGCGATGGCTGACGCGGTCATCGCGACCGTGGACGGACGGCCGGTGCGGCTGCGCGACGTGGCAACCGTCACGCGCGCCTACAAGGAACGCACCGCCATTACCCGCTATGACGGGCGCGAGTGCATCGAGCTCGCGCTCTACAAGGAAGGCGACGCGAACACCGTGCAGCTCGCGGCCGCGGTAAGCGCCAAGCTCGAGCAACTGCGCAAGTCACTGCCGGTGGACAGCGAGTTGCGTTCGACCTACGACCAGTCGCGCTTCATCTCCAATGCGGTCGGCGAAGTGCGCGACTCGGCGATCTGGGGCGGCCTGTTAGCTGTGTTCGTGCTGTACTTCTTCCTGCGGGATGCACGCGCGACCCTGGTTGCGGGCATCGTGATCCCGGTGACCGTGATCGGCATTTTTGTCGCGATGTACGGCTTCAAGCTGACGCTCAATGTCATGTCGTTGGGGGGCATCGCGCTCTCGATCGGCATGCTGATCGACAACTCGGTGGTCATCCTCGAGGCCATCGCGCGCAAGCGCGAGAAAGGCGTGCCGGCCTATGAGGCGGCGCGCGACGGCACCGCCGAAGTCGCCATGGCGGTCACGGCCTCGACACTGACCACGGTGGCGGTGTTCTTTCCGCTGGTGTTCGTGTCAGGCATCGCCGGCCAGTTGTTTCGCGACCAGGCGCTCACCGTGACCTTCGCACAGCTGCTGTCGCTGCTCGCCAGCCTGACCCTGGTGCCGATGCTGGCAGCCTGGCGTGCCCGCGACAGCGCCTACACCGGCATCGATACGCGCCGCAGCTGGACCGAGATCCTGGGCGAGAAGCGCCAGGTGTTAGCCAGGACGATGACGGGCCTGCGCCTTGCGATCACGACCGGGCCCTGGTGGGCGCGGCCGCTCGCCCTGCTCCGATCCTGCGCGGGCCTGGTGGCTGCGCTCGCCGGCATTGGCTTGCTGCCTTTCGTGCACGGCACGCAACGGCTTTACCACGCTGCCAGTGAACGCTATCCGGGAATACTGTGCCAGGCCCTGGCGCATCGCGGCGCGGTCGCCGGCGCAGGTCTGCTGTTGTTAGCTCTGACCGCCGCGGCGACACCCTGGCTGCGCACCGAACTTATTCCGCAACTGGCGCAGGGCGAATTCTCCGTGCGCACACGGCTCGAAGCGGGCGCGCCACTGGCGAGCACCGACCGCGTGATGCGCGACCTGCAGGCCGCTGCCAGCAGGCTTCCGGGCGTGGAACGCAGCTACGCCGTGGCCGGTACCGGCAACCGCCTGGATGCCAATCCGGTCGACTCCGGAGAAAATGTCGGCGAAATCGCCGTGACGCTGCAACAGCCCGCTGGCGCGACCGAGGAACAGGCGGCGATGTCGGCGCTGCGCCGGACGCTCGAGGCAACGCCGGGTGTGCAGTTCGAGTTCAAGCGGCCGGCCCTGTTCACGCTCGCGACACCGGTTGAAATCGTGCTGTCGGGCTATGAGTTGCAGCGCCTGTCGCTGGCCGCGCAAGCCCTCAAGGACAGGATGCAGCAGAGCGGCGCATTCGACGATCTGCGCTCCAGTATCGAGGGCGGGCACCCGGAGATCCAGATCAGCTTCGACCAGGAGCGCGCCTCACAACTGGGCCTGCGGGTCCGCGACATCGCGGATCGCGTGGTCGCCAGCGTCCGTGGCGATGTCGCGACGCGCTATCGCTGGCGCGACCGCAAGATTGACGTGTTAGTGCGCAGTATCGATGCGCGCGATGCCACGGTCGAGGATGTGCGCAGCCTGATCGTGAACCCCGGCGCGGACAAGCCGGTAACGTTAGCCGCGGTTGCCGATGTCAAACTGGCGACCGGCCCGGCCGAAATCCGCCGCGCCAACCAGGAGCGCGTCGCGATCCTGTCGGCGAGCCCGGCGGGCGGCAATCTCGGACGCGCCACCGCAGTCGCGCGCCAGTTGTTGAACGATACGCCTCTGCCACCGGGCATTACCGCCACGGTGACGGGCCAAAGCGAGGAAATGTCGGACAGTTTCCGCTCGCTGCTGTTCGCATTCGGACTGGCGGTATTCCTCGTCTACCTGGTCATGGCCTCGCAGTTTGAAAGCCTGCTGCATCCGTTCGTGATTCTGTTCACGATCCCGATGGGGCTGATAGGCGCGGTCTGGGCGCTGCTGATCACCGGCATCAGTCTCAACGCCGTGGCAATCATCGGACTCATTCTGTTAGCAGGCATCGTGGTCAACAACGCGATCGTGCTGGTCGACGCAATCAACCAGGCGCGCAGTACCGGCCTCCCGAAACTGGAAGCCATTATCGTCGCAGGCCAGACGCGTCTCAGGCCGATATTGATCACCAGCATCAGCACCATCCTCGGCCTCGTGCCAATGGCGCTGGCCCTGGGCGAAGGCGCGGAAATCCGCCGGCCCATGGCCGTCACCATCATTGGCGGCATGCTGGTTGCCACCTTCATGACCCTGATCGTTATCCCCGTGCTCTACTCGCTGCTGGATCGCGCGCCCACGCGTGAGCCTGGCCGCGCGGCCGCCGTGGTGCCGGCATGAAACACGCCGAGATCGCACTGCGCCGGCCGGTCACGACCCTGATGATCACGGTCGCGCTGGCGTTGATCGGGCTGGTCGGCGCCAGGCTGCTGCCGCTCGAGCAGTTTCCGGACATCACCTTCCCCTTCATGGGTGTTGAAATCCCCTATCCCGGTTCAACGCCGGATGAAATCGAGGAAGTCATCACGCGACCGGTCGAGGATGCGCTGTCGACTCTGCCCGGCATCAGGCAGATTCAGTCCTTTTCCAACGGCGACTCCGCGCGCTTCCAGATCGAGTTCCAGTGGGGCACCGATACCGACGCGGCCGCGTTCGAAGTGCGCAGCAAGCTGGACGCGATCCGCGGCCAGCTGCCCAAGGCAGCTAACAGGATGCTGATATTCACCGCCTCCTCCGCCGACCAGCCGATCCTGACCATCCGGCTGTCCGCGGAACGCGACCTGTCATCGCAGTACGACGTGATCGAACGCAATCTCAAGAAGCCGCTGGAGCGCCTCGATGGCGTCGCGCGGGTACAGATCGCCGGCGTTGAGCCGCAGGAAGTGCGGGTGCTGGTCGACAGCGGTCGCATGGCGGCCCATGGCATCGATGTGCGCGAACTCGTGACGCTGCTGGAGCGCAGCAATTTTTCGGTCAGCGCAGGGCAGATCACCGCTGCCGGCCAGCGGCTGGCGGTGCGCCCGGTCGGCGAACTGCGCAGCGTCGCCGAGGTCGGCGAGTTGCTGGTGCGCGGCAACATCAGGGTTCGCGACCTTGCCGACGTCAGCCTGGTGAGTCCAGAACTGACGCTGCGGCGCAACCTGAACGGCCGCCCCGCCGTCGGCGTCGATATCTTCAAGAGCACGCAGGCTAACATCGTCGAGGTCGCCGATCGCGCCATGGCCGTGGTTGAAAGCGCGCGGCTGGCGCCACAGATGCAGGGCATCACGCTGCTGGTGATCAACAACCAGGCGACCTCGATCCGCTCGTCGCTGCGCGATGTCGGCGAATCGGGCGTGTTAGGCGGGATGTTCGCGCTGATCATCCTGTACCTGTTTCTGCGGCACTGGCCGACCACGTTATTCGTGTCGCTGGCGGTGCCACTGTCGCTGCTGATCACGCTGGCGGCCATGTACTTCATGAACCTGTCGATCAATGTCATGACCATGATGGGCATGATGCTCGCCATCGGCATGCTGGTTGATAATGCGGTCGTCGTCACTGAAAGCGTATTCCGCCACCGGCAAATGAATCCGTCGGACCCGCGCGGCGCAACCCTGGCCGGGGTCCGTGAAGTCGGCATTGCAACCCTGGCAGGCACCGCGACCTCGGTCGTAGTGTTCCTGCCGATCCTGTTCGGCGAGCGCAACCAGATGACGATCTTCCTGACCCACGTGGCGCTGCCGATCGTGGTCGCGATGATTGCTTCGCTGGTCATTGCGCAGACACTGGTACCGATGCTGACCTCGCGTTTTCCGGCGCCCCCGCCGGCCGCGGCTGGCAGCTGGATCCGGCGCCTGCAGGACCGCTACGTAGATGGACTGCGCTGGTTCCTGAAAAAGAATCGCCGCCCGCTGCTGTCGTTAGGCGTCATGGTTGTTGCAACCACGGCGTTGCTGGTCGCCTCGGGCAAGTGGCCGGACAAATTCCTCAAGGTCGACATGTTCCCGCAGGATGCCGGGCGCCAGATCGTGCTCGACTACCGGATCGATGGTTCACATCCGATCGAGCGGGTAGCCGCCGCCGTGGAACAGATGGAGAGCTTTCTCGAGAAGCAGCGCGCGGAACTGGAAATTGACAACATCTACTCGCGCTTCGACGCCGAGAGCGCCGTCACGATGCTGCAACTGGTGCCCAAGGAGCGCGCCAAGCTGCGCGCCAGCGAAGTTATCGCCCGATTGTCTGGAAAATTGCCCGAAATCATCATCGGCAAGCCGAGCTTCCAATTGGAGCAGGACGGCGGATCGGACGGCCTGAGCATCCAGGTATCCGGCGAATCGACCGAACGCCTGGCGGTGATCGCAGCTGATCTCGCGCGTGTTCTGGCCCGGGTCGAGGGCATTGATACCGCCCGCAGCGACGCGCGCAACGGCGACGCCGAGGTGGAAATAGAAGTTGATCGGGCGCGCGCCGCGGCCCTGGGCCTGTCGCCACAGCAGGTTGCCTTGTCAGTTGCGGCCGCGATGCGCGGCGATCGTTTGCGGGAATTGCGCGCGCCGGAACGCGAGTACACGCTGCGGCTGGCGTTCCGGGCTAACGACAAACAAAACGTCGCCGACCTGGCCAACCTGCCGCTCTACCTGCCGTCCGGCGCGCGGATCACGCTGGGTTCAGTCGCGGATTTCCGCGTCAGCCGCGGCGCCCGAATCATTGAGCGCGTCAATCGACTGACCTCGGTCGCAGTGCGGACCACGCTCGCCAAAGATGCATCGTTGAACGCGGTCAAGGATCGCGTCGACGCACTGCTCAAGAGCTATAGCCTCCCGGCGGGCTACAGCTGGAAATTCGGGCGCGGCGTCGAACAGGATGACGAAGCGCAACAGGTCATGACGTTCAACCTGCTGATCGCGATCGCGATGATTTACCTGGTCATGGCGGCGGTGTTCGAATCCAGCGCGCTGCCGCTGTCGATCATTACTTCCATCCTGCTGGCCGTGGTCGGCGTGCTCTGGACGCTGTTCCTGACGCGGACCACGCTGACTTTCATGGCCCTGATCGGCATACAGATACTGATGGGCGTGGTGGTCAACATCGGCAT
>DAIQQI010000428.1:0-2362 GCA_036786925.1 Steroidobacteraceae bacterium | reverse complement strand
CGCGCGGCGGGCCGGCATTTCGGCCCGCCAGGTTGAACGCCTGTTCCGCGGACAGCTGGGGGTTTCACCGACAACATTCTATCTGCAGCGACGCCTCGATCGGGCCAAGGCGCTGTTGCGGCAGACTCTCCAGCCAATCCGCGAGGTAGCGCTCGAATGCGGCTTTGGCTCGACCGCGCATCTCAGTCACGCCTACAAAAAGGTGTTTGGGCTGGCGCCGTCCCAGGAGCGGCTGCGCGCTGCCGGTCGGCCCGCCAGGCCCGTGGCCACTCAGTGAGGTTCCCGTGCTAACAGATATCTGTCTTGTCTCCGCACTGTTAGTCGCGGCGCACCTGCTGCGCGCGGCAATTCCGTGGCTGTCGCGCTATTTCATTCCCACGTCTATGATCGCCGGCCTCCTGGGTCTGTTGGCAGGGCCTGGCGGCTACGATCTCCTGCCGTTCTCGCGCAACGCGAACGGCGATCCGAATCTGTCAAGTTATCCAGGCGTGCTGATCACGCTCCTGTTCGCAACGCTCCTCATGGGTCACCGCGAAGGAATCTCCGTGCGCAAGGCATTGCGGTCGAGCAGCGTGTCGTTTCTTTTCAGCATGGGGTCTGAGTTGATGCAATACGGCATAACGCTGTGCCTCGGGGTCGCGCTGATCAGCTATGTATTCATCGGACTGCCGCCGGAATTCATACTCATGATGCCGGCCGGCTTTGCCGGTGGGCACGGCACCGCCGCCGCCTATGCAGATGCGCTGCCCAACTGGGCCCCTGCGCGCAGCGTGGGGTTCACGTTTGCCACCATCGGCATCCTCGCCGCCGTATTTGGCGGCCTGATCCTGATCAATATTGCGCGGCGGTTTGGTTGGGTCGCGAACGCAAGCGCCGGCGGTCCCGCGGAAACGTCAGACCAGGCCACCTTTATTCCGACCGCGCTTCAGGGATCCCTCGGTCGCGCCACCGTCAACGGCATCGCAGTCGAACCGCTCGCCTGGCATTTCGCGCTGGTCTTCGCGGTCTACGGGGCGGCCATGGCCATTCTCCCGAAACTGCGGGAACTGTTGCCGCCGAATTTCGTGCTGCCCGCGTTCGCAGTCGCCATGTTGCTGGGATGGATGCTGCAGTCGTTGCTCAATGTCGTGCGCGTCGGGCAGTACGTCGATGCGCAGGTTACCAGCCGCATAGGCTCGCTGATGTCGGACTTCCTGGTGGCATTTGGCATCGCATCGATCAACATCCAGATCGTCATCGACTATGCGACGCCGCTGGTGCTGTTTTCACTGTTAGGTCTGGCGCTGTCGGTGGGCTGGCTGCTGCTCGTGGCGCCACGCATTTACGGCAAACGCTGGTTTGAGCCCGGTATTTTTACCTATGGATGGAACGTCGCGACGATTCCATTTGGTGTCGCGTTACTGCGCATTGTCGACAAGCGTTCCGACTCGACTGTACTCGCGGACTACGGCGTGGCATATATTGCCATCGGCCCGCTGGAGGCCTTGCTGTATACGACCGTGTTAGCAGCGCTGGCGTCGGGTTATCTTCTGCCGGTGGGCGTTGCCCTGATCGTCATGGCGGTGGCGATGGTGCTGATCGCAGTTCGGCGCGCGCGCCATGCAGCCGCAGACCCGGACTGAGCGCCGCTAAAATACTTGAATAAACGTTCGTAACGCACTGTATCGACGAGGGAAAATGGTGGGCCCTGCGCGATTCGAACGCGCGACCAACTGGTTAAAAGCCAGCTGCTCTACCGGCTGAGCTAAGGGCCCGTGTTGCGGGTGCCCGACGAGGGCCGCGCATTCTACCTGAAAGCGTTCTGGCGTGAACCGGATCGATAGCGTGTCGGGTCCGGCACGCCGGCCGCAGCAAAGCCAGCCGCGCGGATACGGCAGGAATCGCAGTGGCCACAGGCCCCGCCCGCAGCGTCGGCCTGATAGCAGGAGACCGTCATCGAATAATCGACGCCGAGACTCGTGCCCAGTCGAATAATGTCGACCTTCGCGAGTTGCTGCAGCGGCGCATGTACGCTGAGCTCCTCGCCTGCCACGCCGCGCCGGGTCGCGAGGCGCGCCAGCTCCTGGAACCTGGCGATGAACTCCGGCCGGCAATCCGGATAGCCTGAATAGTCGACGGCGTTGACGCCGATAAAAAGATGCGCGGCACCTAACACTTCGGCGTGCGCCATGGCGAGCGCGAGCAGCACGGTGTTGCGTGCCGGAACGTAGGTCACGGGGATTCCTGGCGCCACCGGGGCATCGGCGGTTGACGCAACCGGCACGGCAATTGCGTGATCGGTCAGCGCCGAGCCGCCGATGGCGCCGAGATCCACGCGAACCACCCGATGCGATTGCGCGCCCAATGCGGTCGCGATGCGCGC
>DAIQQI010000150.1:0-7852 GCA_036786925.1 Steroidobacteraceae bacterium | reverse complement strand
CGCGGCGGTGCGTGCTCAGGACCCAGGCCGGCCCGGACCGTGGAGTCGCGGCGAACCAGCGTCGCAGGCGCTGCTCATTCTCTGCATCCAGGTGGGTCAGGGTTTCGTCCAGCAGCAGCAGCGCCGGCCGGCTGGCAAG
The DNA here is from genome assembly GCA_036786925.1 of Steroidobacteraceae bacterium. GTDB lineage: Bacteria > Pseudomonadota > Gammaproteobacteria > Steroidobacterales > Steroidobacteraceae > UBA964. Next base: position 7,713 of record DAIQQI010000150.1, on the reverse strand, counting down.
CGCGCGTGCTAACAAAACCAGGCGCCTCTCGCCCGAGGAGATTTCCAGAATCCGCCTGTCAGCCAGGTGTTCGAGCCCGAGCGAGCGCAGTATTCGCAGCACCTTGCGGCGCCGCACTTCGTTCATCGGCTGCTCGGGAATGTCTACCCGGTCGAGCCCGGTTGCAACGAGCTCGGCGACCGAAAAATTCCATTCATAGCGTGCATAGCGGTCCTGGCGTTCCGGGCCCAGGTAGGCAATGTGCGGGAGCACGTCCCGCGTATCGTCGTGCCAGCGGCCGCGCCAGCGATAGCGCCGGGCAAGCCGGGCGCCGCGCGCGGCCGGGTCGGGCCACACCGCTCCCGCCACGATCTTCAGCAGCTGCGTCTTGCCGGCGCCATTGTCGCCCACCAGCACCCAGCGCTGGCCCGCACGCAGCTGCCAGTCGACCGCGCGCAAGATCCTGCGGCCGCCGCGCTGCAGATTGAGCTGCCGCAAGACGACTTCGAGAACTGCCATTGCCGCAGGAACCCGCGCTGTCAGCTGGCGGGCGCGCGATAGCGCCAGGTTGCACCCTCGCGCACGCACTCGCCGTCGCGCTGCAGCTTGATCAGGTGCGCTTCCAGCGTCAGCCGGGCCCAGACATGCATGGCGACTGGCACGTCGTCGTAAACCGGCGCCAGCAGTTCGTCCAGGCTGCCGGCACCCAGACGCTGCAGCGCGCCGCGTACTTTTTGTTCGCGCTTCAGCCGGTGCGCGATCACGCCTTCGATGACGCGATGCGGCTCGGGGATCAGGCCGCCGTGCCCCGGCCCAATGTGCTGCAACGGCAGTGCTAACAAGCGACGCAGCGACGACAGGTAGTCCTGCAGGTCGCCATCGGGCGGCAGGATCACCGGGGTCACGCCGTCGAGCACGTGATCGCCCGACAACAGCACGCCGCCGGGCTCGAGCAGGTAACAGACGTGATTGGACGCATGGCCCGGCGTGTACACGGCCGTCAGCGTGCCGGAGCCCAGGTCGAATCGCTCGCCATCGCGCGGCTCGCGGGCGCCGGCGGTGCTCAGGTCCTGGCGGCCATCGGCCGGCGGCGGCCGGCCTATCAATTGCGCGCCGGTCGCCTCGGCCAGCGGCCGCGCCAGTGGCGAATGATCGCCATGGGTATGGGTGATGAACACGTAACGGAGCCGCGGCGCAATCGCGCACAGCGCAGCGCGGTGCGAGTCATCGAGCGGGCCCGGGTCGAGCACGGCGACTACCGGGTCGCCTAACAGATAGGTATTGGTGCCGGTACCGGTCATCGGTCCGGCGTTAGGCGCGCGCAGCCGCCAGAGGCCGGGCTTCAGGAGCAGAGCAGCGTCGCGGTTGACTGGCCCGCTCAGGCGGCGGCACCAAACACGTAGCTGACACCGGCGCCGGGCTTGGCGCGGTGATCTGCGAACACCTTGTCGGCCGCGAAGCCCGCCTTGAGCATCTCCGCACGCATGTCGACGCGCGCAAACGACGCCCAGAACGGCTCGCCATTCCAGCGCACCTGCCAGTCATTCATCAGCTGGTCGTCAAACTCGAGTCGCGTCACCTGCGTGGCGACATCCACATGCAGCATCACGCCCTGCGGTGCTAACAAGCGCCGGCATTCGCGCAGGATCTGCGGCAACCGCGCCGAATTGGTCTCATGAAACAGGATGTGCGAAATGATCAGGTCAAAGTGGCCGTCCGGAAAACCGGTGTGGGCGGCATCACGCTGGTGAAAATGCATGCGGATGCCCTTTTCCTCGGCCAGCAGGTGCGCCATCTGCAGCAGCGGACCCGCGACATCGACCGCGTGATACTCGGCGTCGGGCCAGGCGAGCGCGACCGAGTGCGACGCGACCCCGAGCCCGCAGCCCAGCTCGAGAATGCGCGCCGGCTTGATGCCCGGGAACTGCTGCTGGATCTGCTCGACCAGGAAAGCGCCGCGCGAATCGCGGCCGGCATAGACATTACCCTTGCCCGGCGCGTAGATCCGGCTGCTGCCGAAGTAGCGCAGCCCCGGCAACATGCTGTCTTCCTGCTCGCGGCCCACGAAGCCGCCGGGCTGCCGGTGGATCTCGGTATTGCCGATCGGCGTCGGTACCGATAGCGACGGATCCAGCTGCAGCGAGCCCAGGGTCTTTTTGCCGGCCAATGACTCGAACTGGCGGTGGGCGTCCGCCGCGACGCGCCGCGCCGTCAGATCCACCGCGCGCCACATCATCGACTGCGAGGCGTGGGTAAACGCGGCCCAGTGCCGGTACTCGGGCTGCTGCGCGAGCTGCCGCTCGCGCTCGTGGCGTTCGGCCAGGGTCTCGGCAGCCGGCGGCTCCTCTGCGCCGGCGAGGCGCTGCCGGTAGGCATCGCGCACGCGCTGCTGAATCGGCCCATTGGTGAGCAGCTTGAGGCTCAGGACGAAATCCTGCCGGGTTTGCTCGGTCAGTGTCGGCTCATAAACCATGCTCGGACTCCTGTTAGCTCAGGTGGCGGCGCCCAGTCCCTAGGCCAGGGCCCGCAGCGCATTGCGCACCGTCGTCACGATGCGTTCAAGTTCCGCGTCGGTGGTGTCGAATATCGGCGCAACGGCAATCGTGTCGCCGGTGGAACGCACCACGACGCCATCTTCCCAGCAGCGCAGGAACACTTCCATGCCGCGCGCTCCGGGCGCCCCAGGCCGCATGGCGACGTCGATCGCGCCCATCAGGCCAATATTGCGGATATCGGTCACATTGGGCTCGCCGCGCAAGCCGTGCAGCAGCTGCTCGAAGCCGCTCTCGCGGGCCCGCGCCTGCGCAAAGATGTTGTCGCGGGCGTAAACGCCTAACGTGGCAAGGCCCGCGGCGACCGCCAGCGGGTGCCCGGAATAGGTATAGCCATGAAACAGCTCGATGGCGCCGTCCGGGCCCTGCATCAGCGCCTGGTAGACCTCTTCGCGTGCTAACACCGCGCCCATCGGTACGACGCCGTTGGTCAGGCCCTTGGCGGTCGTGATCAGGTCCGGCGTCACATTGAAACGCTGCGCACCAAAGGCATGACCGACGCGCCCGAATGCCGTGATGACCTCGTCGAATATCAGCAGCACACCGTACTTGCTGCAGATTTCCCGCAGCTTCTCCAGATATCCTAACGGCGGAACGATCACGCCGGCCGATCCGGACACCGGCTCGACGATCATCGCCGCAATGTTGGACGGATCATGCAGCAGGATCTGCCGCTCGAGGTCATCGGCCAGGTGCGCGCCCCAGGCGGGCTGCCCGCGCGAGAACGCCATGTCCGCCGGACTGTGGGTGTGACGGATATGCACCGTGCCCGGCAGCATGGCCGCGGAAAATGTCTTGCGATTGGCGGGCACGCCGCCCACCGACATGCCGCCGAAATTCACGCCGTGATAACCGCGCTCGCGACCCACAAAGCGCGTGCGCGTGCCCTCACCGCGGGCGCGGTGATAGGCCAGCGCGATCTTCATTGCCGTATCCACCGATTCCGATCCGGAATTGGTGAAGAACACGCGGCTCAGGCCCGGCGGCGCGATCTTGACCACCTGGTTGGCCAGTTCGAAAACCTTTGGGTGTCCGGCCTGGAAGGCCAGCGCGTAGTCGAGCGTCGCCACCTGCTGCTGTACCGCGGCGACGATGTCCGGGTGACAGTGCCCGAGGCCGCTGGTCCACAGGCCCGAGAAGCCATCTAACATCTCACGGCCCGCAGAATCGCGGTAATAACGCCCTTTGGCCGATACCAGAATACGCGGCTTCTTCTTGAACGCGCGGTTGGCGGTAAAGGGCATCCAATAGGCATCAAATTCGGTCACGTCAGTTTCTCCCGTCCAAAAAGCGCCTCACTCAAACGGTGAACGGCGGATATATCTTCATCGCCATAACCGGCATCGATCAGGCGCTGGTAGTCGGTGCGCATCGACTCGACCATCGGCAGCGTGACGCCGTGGCGCGCCGCCATGGCCGAGCAAATGCCCAAGTCTTTGAGGTGCAGTCGCACCTTGAATCCCGCCGGGTAGCTGTCACGCTGCATGAAGGGCGCGCGATTCTGGAAATACCAGCTGCCGCCCGCGCCCTTGGACAGCGTGTCGATCAACGCGCCTAACGGCAGGCCCTCCGCTTTCGCGAATGACATCGCTTCGCCGACCGCCTGGATCACACCCGCGCACAGGATCTGGTTGGTGGCCTTGGCGGCCTGGCCCGCGCCGCTCGGCCCAAAATGCGTAATGGTCCTGCCGATCGCAGCTAACACCGGCCGCGCGCGCTCCAGCACCGCCGCGTCGCCACCGACCATGATGGCCAGCGTGCCCTGCTTCGCGCCTTCGACGCCGCCGCTGACCGGCGCGTCCAGGCACTCGGCGCCTGCGCCAGACAGCTGGCGGGCCAGCTGGCGCGCGGTGTCCGCACTGACGGTCGAGCAGTCGATGACGATGCTGCCCGGATGCAGCCCCGGCAGGATCGCCGCCGCCACGGCCAGCACATCGGCGTCGGCCGATACATTGATCAGCACGACATCACAGATTCCTGCCAGCCCGGCGGGCGTCGACGCGTGCCGGCAGCCGAGCTCCTGCGCCAGGGCTGCCGCCTTGTCAGCGCTGCGATTCCAGACCGCATGCAACAGGCCGGCACGCGCGAGATTGCGCGCCATTGGCGCGCCCATCGCGCCCAGGCCAATGACCCCGGTTTTCATGCGTCGATTGTACGGGACCGTGCCGGCGCCCGCCGCAAACCGTTGCGATTTCAGCCACGTTCGCGCGGTGGATAGGGGCGGGTGTTGGACCAGGCATCCTGCGGATCATCGTCCCACGTCTCCGGGCTATCCAGCACTCCGAAACGGCCCCGGAAAAAGAGCAGCGGCTCGCCGGCCTCGGCGCTGGCCTTCTGCACGGCGCCATAGACAACCTGGTGATCGCCGGCCTGCTCGATCCGCACGACCGCGCATTCCAGCCGCGCCAGCGCGCCGGGAATGGCCGGCGGATGGGGCGCCGCGCGCCACTCGTCATCGGCCTCGATTTTGTTAGGGTTGGAGCGTGAAAAGTGCAACGCCCGGTCGGTCTGGCCGGCATTCAGCACATTCACTGCGAACGCCGCGTCCACCTGGAACGCATCGAGGCTGGTGCTGCTGTTAGCCAGGCAGAACAGCACCAGCGGTGGATCGAGCGATACCGAGGTGAAGGAGTTGGCCGTGACGCCCACCGGGCGGCCATCCGGATGGATGCCGGTGATAACCGTCACGCCGGTGGCGAAGCTGCCGAAAATACGACGTAATTCCTTGCCGGCGGGCGCGGTGGACAAGCTCTGCTCCTGAGTTTCAGGCAGATACTAGCAGACGCACGTCCGCGCCCACGGCATGCTAACAAATCGCCTCATCAAATACGCGGCTACCTGAGGCAGGAAAGTCTCAACCACCCCCGGCTATCAGCAAAATCCGCGGGGATCGCCGCGTTGACCCAGACAGATGTTGGCGTACTCTGATCGACGCCGGTGCTGATCCTGACCGGAAACGGCTGGTTGCTGCATCGGCACTGAACCTGCAGCGCATACCTCGGCCCCGTTGTCGTGAACCATAGGAAATTGTCGTATTTCGGGGCTGGGGGTGGCTCTCCCTGCAACGGTGTGTAGCCGCAACTGGCTGGCAGACGATACGTCGAGTACACGCCGCCTGTCGGGTTTACTGCGGGCTTCCACTCCAACAGGAACTTGCCCCAGACCGAACCACGATCTACCTGGCTCACCGTAACGTCGGTCGGCGGCGGTGTTGCGACCAGAGCGGCAAGCACTGGTGCGGCCATCACGATGGCGGAAATGATGGCAAGCGTCTTGCGATGGGACCAGAACATGCGAGTCTCCTCAATGTTTTTGCGATCGACCCTATTGGTCTTGCATGGGAAGACGAGATCCGTGGCGATTTGTCAGACAGCGATTGATTGGGAATTGGCGCGCCCTGACGGATTCGAACCGCCGACCCTCAGGTTCGAAGCCTGATGCTCTATCCAGCTGAGCTAAGGGCGCGTCTGTGGGATAGCAACGCGGCGATTGTAAGCTATCGCGCACTAGGGTTTCGGGACTTGCCGGATTTCGCGGCTCTCCGCAATCCACTGCAGGCGAAAAGCTATGGACTGCCGGGCCTGGATGGAGTCATACCAGCGGCTGAGGTTCGGTCGCGCGTCGCGCCAGCTGAAGCCCGCATCGCCCGGCTCGAGCGCGTGCTCGCGCACCGGATCCCGATGCTCGAGGTAGCTCAGTCCGCCGGCAAAGCACACCTGGCCGACATGCAGTCCTTTGTTAGCGAACCCGGCCGCATCGCGTTCCATCTGATCGAGGCAGTTGAAGATCTTGCGCCGTTCGCGCTGCATGAAGTCCCGGTGCCGCTCTGCGGCCGGGCGCCAGCCCTCGACCCGCATGTGGGTGGTCGCGTCGAACAGCCCGTCGCCGGTCATCGCCATGCGTTGGGCCGGGAAGCGGTCCGCACCCGCGGGATAAAGGCCCGTGTCCCGCCCCGCCAGTGAGTCCAGGTACTCGCAAATAACCAGGCCGCCATACAGGCTCTGGCCGTCGTCCATGACCAGCACGGGCACCTTGCCCAGCGGGTTGTAGTCCCAGATCCGGGTGTCGGCGTCGAACGGCACCTGGCGCTCGAACTGCAGGCGATCGATGACCCCCGCCTCGTGGGCGACCACGAGCACCTTGTGGATGTAATTCGGGTTGGGCGTAAAGACGAGTTTCATTGGCGCTCTCGTTCAGGCAAAGTTCACGCTTCCTAGCTCACAATTCCACTGGTACTTTAACCATTAGCCCGGCCCCCGTGGCCCTGTCCTGAGGTCCTGAACATGAGAATACTGTTGCCGTTAGCCACCCTCGTCGGCCTGAGCCTGGCCGGCAATGCCGCACTGGCGGCCTGCTCCTACCCGAAAGCGAACATCAAGGTTCCGGACGGCAGCACGGCGTCGCTGGATGCCATGAAAGCAGCCCAGACCGAAGTCAAGGCCTTCGACAAGGCGATTGCCGACTACTCCACCTGCGTCGAGACGGAAACTAACACCGCCATCGACACCTCCCCAGAGCCGCTGACCGAGGAAAAAAAGGCGGAAATGAAGGGCAAGATGGCGCAGAAGATCAATGCCGCCGTCAAGGAAGCCGAGGACCTGGCCGCGCGCTTCAATGAGCAGGTCAAGGTCTACAAGGAAAAGAACAAGAAAACCTGAGCGTCGGGCGCCGACGGTCCTGCCCGCTGCAGTAAACTGCGGGCATGACCACGCCCGCGATCGCTGATCGCCTGATCGGCGAACACGTTACCTGCCTGCCCATCGAGTCCCTGCCGCTCGCGCAGTGCGGCGGCGCCGTGCTGCGCGAGAACGTCTATGGCGAGCGCGATGCGCCGCCGTTCGACCGCGTCGCGATGGACGGCATCGCACTGCGCGCCGCCGACACGCAAAAACTGCGGGAATTCCGCATCCAGGCGCGCCAGGCGGCCGGCGATGCGCCGCTGACGCTCGCGGCCGGCAGCCAATGCATTGAAATCATGACCGGTGCCATGCTGCCCGAGGGCTGCGACGCCGTGGTGCCGGTCGAGCGACTGCAGGTCCAGGGCGGCGTTGCGCGCCTCGAAGACGGTCTCGCGGTCACGCCCGGGATGAACATCCACGCCCGTGGCAGCGACTCCACCCGGGGCGCGTTGCTGTTAGCCGCGGGCACGCGGCTCGCGGCGCCCGAGATTGCCGTAGCCGCC
>DAIQQI010000149.1:0-7853 GCA_036786925.1 Steroidobacteraceae bacterium | reverse complement strand
GCGGTTGTTTGGATTCGCGCAGTGCCTTCATTGCATCGTGCACCTGGTACAGGCGCTGCAGCGGCCGTGGTTCACCAATTGGCAGTTCCAGGAATACCAGGCCGAATTGATTACCGAGCGCGGTGAAAGGCTGATCCGGGGAGCGCAGATTGACCGGCACCGCGGCGCGGACCACCAGATGCTGCGCCAACCGGCCACGCGTGCGCAGGTACCTTCCCAGTGCGCCAGCCAGCGTCGACATCACGACGTCATTGATGGTGCAGCCGAGGGCCTTGGCAAGCGTACGCACTTCATCGAGCGGCAGCGGCTTCGCCCAGGCGACGCATTTACTGCCGCTGAGCGGGCCCTTCAGCAGTGTGGTCGAGTCCGCCGGCAAGGTCGCGATATGCGCAAATTCCTGGGCCAAACCGGCCGCATCGACGGCGGCGCCAATCACCTCACCTGGATGCAACGCAAGATGCACCCCTTGTTCGACCCACTGACTGACCGGCTGGAACAGCGCCGCGAGACTGTCTAACACGCCCTCGGCGCCGTGCTCCTGGTGCACGGGCGGCGCCACACCCTGGTCGGTCAACGACAGAATCACGCCGGACAGCGCAATGCCGTCGGCATAGCAATGATGGATCCGGATAACGACCGCACTGCCGCTGCGATAGCGGTCCACCAGGTGAAAAGACCACATCGGCCGATCGTTGGGCAGCGGAGTACTCGCCAGATCCGCGACCAGATCCTGCAGCTGCGGCTGCCGCCCGGGGCGCGGCAAGGCCACCCGGTGCACATGCGCATCCACGTCAAAACCGGGGTCCTGGACCCAGCGCGCGCTCATCGCTTCGTTGACCGGCCGCCAGCGAAAGCGCTCGAACGCCAGAAACCGCTCGGCGACAAGCCGCCGCAACGCTGCGAGCGACAGGCGCTTCGACAGCACGACCAGCCCGACGACCATCATCGGGTTGGTGCGGCGTTCCATCGACAGCCATGCCCGATCGACGGGGCTCATTCTGACGCTGTTGGCATTCATATGGTCGCTATCCTGCCCTGCGGTTTCCCACGATGCAGTCCGGACTATCCGCAGGCTAGCCTACTACTTGTGAGTTACTTCATTACCGGGGCCACCGGCTTTATTGGCAAACATCTGGTCGCCGAGCTGGCGAAGCGCGGCGAACCCATTTATGTCCTGGTGCGGCCGGCCTCGGCCGGCAAATTCGCGGATCTGCAGACCTTTTGCGGTCCGGCGGGCCGGTGCCTGGTGGCGGTCAGCGGCGACCTGGCCACGCCGCTGCTCGGTGTACCGGCCGACATGCGTTCACAATTGCGGGGTTCAATTCGGCACTTTTTCCACCTGGGCGCGGTTTACGACCTGACCGCGGATGCCGCCGCCAATGAGACGGCTAACGTCCAGGGCACGGCTAACGCGCTGGCGCTGGCGACCGACCTGCAGGCGGGTTGTTTTCACCTGGTGAGCTCGATTGCCGCCGCCGGCCTCTATCCCGGCACCTTCACCGAAGACATGTTCGACGAGGCCGTGGGCCTCGAGCACCCGTACTTTCGCACCAAGCACGAATCCGAAGCGCTGGTGCGGCGCCAGCGTGCGCTGCCCTGGCGCGTGTACCGGCCCGCGATGGTGGTCGGCCATTCCGAAACCGGCTACATCGACAAGATCGATGGCCCCTACTATTTCTTCAAGTTGTTGCAGAAGCTGCGCAGCAAGGTGCCCGCGTGGCTGCCGCTGCTCGGTATCGAAGGCGGCCAGATCAACCTGGTACCGGTCGACTTCGTGGCCCGGGCGATCGACTATCTCGCGCACCAGCCCGGCGACGACGGCCAGTGTTTTCACCTGACGGATCCGCGCAACCGCCACGTCGGCGAAGTCCTCAACCTGTTCGCCAAAGCGGCGCATGCGCCCACGATGACGCTGCGACTGGATTCCAGCCTGTTAGGTTCGGCGGCGCCGATGCTGCGCGTCGCCATGGGTTCGATCCAGCCGCTCAACCGGGTGATCGATGAAGTGCTGCGCGATTGGGGCGTGCCGCGCTCGGTCATGCAACTGCTCGATTATCCGACCCGCTTCGACAGCACGCGCACGCAGGCCCGGCTCGCGGCCGGCGGCATCAAGCTGCCCGCGCTCGAGAACTATGCCTGGCGGCTGTGGGATTACTGGGAACGGCACCTCGATCCCGACCTGATGCTGGATCGCAGCCTCGCGGGCGCGGTGCGCGGCAAGATCGTGCTGATCACCGGCGGCTCGTCGGGCATCGGCCGCGCCACGGCGCTGCGCATTGCCGATGCCGGCGCCCGGGTCATCATCGTTGCACGCGATGTGGAGCGCCTGAATGCCGTCAAGTGCGAGATCGAGGCTGCCGGCGGCGACGTTAGCATCTACAGCGCCGATCTCGGCGACCCGGATGCCTGCGCGGCGGTCGCGCAGCGGGTGCTGAGCGATCACGGTCGCGTGGATGTGCTGATCAACAATGCCGGCAAGTCGATCCGGCGCGCACTCGCGAACTCCTACGACCGCTTTCACGATTTTGAGCGCCTGATGCGCATCAACTACTTTGGCGCCGTGCGCCTGACCATGGCGCTGCTGCCGGGCATGGTCGCGGCGAAGTCAGGCCATGTCATCTCGATATCCTCGATCGGCGTGCTCGCGAACTCGCCGCGTTTTGCCGCCTATGCGGCCTCGAAAGCGGCGCTCGAGACCTTCAGCAATTGCGCCGCGGCCGAGTACGGCGAGACCGGCGTGCGCTTCACGGTGATCAACATGCCGCTGGTGCGCACACCGATGACTTCGCCAACGCGCGTCTATGAAAAACTGCCATTGATCAGCGCCGAAGAAGCCGCGGAACTGGTCTGCGACGCGGTGATACACCAGCCGAAACGCGTCGCGACGCGCCTCGGCGTATTTGCGCAGATGATGAGCCTGTTTGCTCCGAAGCTGACCGAGATCATCCAGAACGAAGCCTACAAGATGTTTCCCGAGTCCGAGGCCGCGCGCGCGTCCCTGCCCGGCGCCGACAGCAGCAAGCCAGCCGCGCCGGAACAACCGACCGACGAGATGATCGCGTTTGCGACCATCCTGCGCGGCATCCACTGGTAGCCGCCGGGAAACGCGCGTGAACCCTAACAGCCCGCAGGATTCCGAACCAGACGTGCTGGCGGCGATCGAGCAGGTACTGAGCGCCGAACGCGGCAGCGAAGCCGCGCTCGAGCGGACCCGCGTGGACGCGACTGCGACCGTTGCCGCCGCGGCCGAGCGTGCCGCCGCGATCGCGGCACGCGCCCGCGCGCGGATCGCAACGCTGCATGATCGCTGTGCACAGGCACTGCAGGCGGCGATTCAGGAGATCGAACAGCCCGACATCAGCGTCCCGGACGAGGCGCACTGCGGTGATGAACTCACGCAGCGGCTCGCTGCACGCGTCGCCCGGAACCTGCTGCGTGACGACCATGACGCCGTCAGCCGCTGACTGGGATGCCGCGCAGGCACGGCTGCAGGGTCTGCGCAGCCGCAGACCCAGCGTTGCGGAGTGGATTGCGCTCGAGGCCACGCTGGGACTGGATGAATACCTGGCACGCGCACGCCAGCCACCGTTCGGGCGCTGGATCGAATCGCTGAGCGCCGAGCCGGTACTGCATGAAATCGATCGCGTGCTGCGCACCGCGTTCCGCAGTGAATGCGCGCGGCTCGCGGACTGGTATGGCGAGCCGTGGAATCGGACGCTGGAGCAGCTGGCGGCTATTGTCGACCTGCCGCTGCTCGCTGGCCTGAGTCACGGCGCCGTCATGCCTGCGTCCGCGGCCGATGACCCGGTGTGGCGCGAACTGATCGCCGCGCCCGCCGATGAGCGCTTCCGGATCGCCACCGGGCTGCAGCTGCCGCCGGCCGATAGTCGGCCCGACACCGAATTGCTCGAATCCTGGGTGCGCGCCTGGCTCGCGTCCCTGCCCGCTGCCGCGCCGGAAATCCACGCTGGCTTTGCCGAACTGGCGCGCGCGGTCGCCGATTTTCGGCGCCGCAGCGCCGCCGCGGCGGCGGCCGCGCCGGCGATGCGCCTGCATGAACGGCTCGCCTTGCTGTTCCGGCGTCATGCCGGCACGCCGGTCGCAATGGCCTGCGAGATAGCCGCCGCCGCGCTCGACCTGCAACGCTTGCGCGCCGGGCTGGTACGCCGCTTGCTAACACAGCGCGCTGCCTCGGTCGCCGCATGAGCCTCAAACCGCAGGCCGCCCGCTGGTTCGAACTGCTGGTGCCGCGCGAATCGCTGTCGGCGGCGCTCAGCGTGCTGTCGCGCACGCGTGCGGTGCAGCTGCACGCGCGCAGCGATGACGGCAGCCCGCAAGGCCGGCAGCTGTCGGGCGACCTGGCGCGCGGACTCGCGCACTTCGGCGAACTGCGCCAGCGTTACGGCACCTGGTGGCGCAATGTGCGCGCAGATGCGCGCCTGTTAGGCGCATCGGCTCCCGAACAACGACTGCAAAATGCCTTGCACGAGGTCGAGAACTGGATCGCGGGCGCGGAGTCGCGCGTCGCGGCGCTCGAGTCTCTCGAGACCGAGCAGCACCGGCTCGCGGCCCTGGCGCGCTATCTGGAAATTGCCGCCGCGCGTACGCCGCGACCGGACTGGCTCGCACAGGCCGGCCCGCGTATCCAGGTCCGGCTGATTCGCGACCGCCGCCACGCAGCGCCGCTGGTCGTACCGGATAACGTGATCGTGCAGCGGATCGCGGACGGCGATGCCGCGTGTTTCCTGCTGATCGTCGGCACCCGCGGGGCGGTCGATGAACTGCAGCGCGCGCTGCCGGCCGGCGATACGGAATTGATACCGCTGCCGCGCTGGCTGCCGGCCGAACCCGACGCGGCAAAGCTTGCCGTGCAGCAGCGGTTGGATGCGCTCAGCCGCCAGATAACACCGTTGCGCGCCGAACTGGAGGCGCTCGCGAGCTCCGCAGCACTGCAAAATGCGCTCGGCGACATCGCATTCGTCGACTGGTTCGCGGCGCAGGTGCCGCTACTCGACAGCACCGGGCGCCTGGCCTGGATCACCGGCTGGTGCCTGGCCGCGCGCGAGGCAGCGCTCGGCGCGGCGCTGCACGCTGCCGCCGTCCCGCATCTGATTCGTTTTACCGCAGCGCCTGCCGGGCTGGAGGCACCCGTCAGCCTGCTGAATCCGCGCTGGGCCGCGCCCTTCGAGTTCTTCGTCGACCTGATGGGAACGCCGGGGCGCGAGGAAGCGGATCCCAGCATCCTGCTCGCCGTCATCGCACCGATCCTGTTCGGCTTCATGTTCGCCGACCTCGGCCAGGGCGCGGTCCTGGTGCTCGCCGGATTGGCGCTGCGGCGCCGCTATCCCATGCTCGCGCTGCTGGTTCCCGGCGGCATCGCCTCGATGCTGTTTGGCGCGCTGTTCGGCAGTGTGTTCGCGCGCGAAGACCTGTTCGAGGCCTTGTGGCTGCGGCCCTTCGATGCGCCGATGGCCGTGCTCGCCGCCGCGCTGGCGTTAGGTGTGCTCATCATTGCAACCGGATTCGCCGTCGACGCGCTCAGTCATTTTGGTGCCGGGCTCGGCGCCCGCTGGTTGCGCCGCCGCGCGGGCCTGGTGCTGCTGTACGCGGGCGGGGTCGTGGTCTTCTGGCGGCCCATGATGGGTGCAGTGCTCGCGCTGCTGGGGTTACTTGTCAGCCTGACCGGTGCGCTCGCGGAGGGACCGGCTGGACAGCGCCTGGCGACGCTCGGTCAGATGGCTGGCGAGCTGGTCGAGACCACGCTGCAGCTCGCGGTCAATACCGTGTCGTTCGTCCGCGTCGGCGCGTTTGCGCTCGCACACTGCGGCCTGTCAGTGGCCATCGTCGGCCTGGCGGACGCCGCGCAGTCGCGGTTCTCGCAGCTGCTGATTCTGGTGCTCGGCAATGCCTTCGTGCTTGCGCTCGAAGCCCTGGTGGTCGGTATCCAGACCACGCGTCTCGTACTGTTCGAGTTCTTTATCCGCTTTCTGCGTGGCACTGGGCGCGCCTTCCGGCCGTTGCCCGATGCCCCGTTGTCCGCGATTTCAGGTCCAGGAGGTCGTTCATGAATGCCAAGAGTCGTTTGTTGTCGGTGTTAGTTACCGCGGGCGTCGTGTTGTTTGCGGCGTCGTTAGGTGTGTTGCTGATGATCGGTACCGCGCTCGCGCAACCCGCGGAGGCCGCGGCCACGGCGGCGCGCAGCGTCGACCCGCAGTCGCTGCAATGGGCGATGCTCAGTGCGGCCATCGCGGTCGCGGCCAGTTCACTCGCCGCCGGTTACGCCGTTGCGCGGGTTGGCAGCGCGAGCGTGGGTGCGGTGACCGAGAAACCGGAGCTGATGGGCCGCCTGCTGGTGTTCGTGGGCCTCGCGGAAGGAATCGCGATCTACGGCCTGATCGTCGCCATCCTGATCCTGAATCGCGTGTCCTGACGTGGCGACCGCGATCGCAATCACCGATGAAATCACCGCTGCGGGCTTGCGGCTCGCCGGCGTGCACACCGTGGTCGCGGCGCCCGAGGACATTCCGGCGGCGTTCGAATCAGCCTGTCGCAGCGCAGCGTTCGTGCTGCTGACCGCTGACATCGCGCGGCACGTGCCGCGCGCGCGGCTCGCCGCGGCGCTGCTGGGCAGTGCACCGCTGGTCGCCGTGATACCCGACATCGAGCAGCGCTCGATCGCCCCCGATGTGGGCGCCGAGATGCGCCGGGTGCTGGGAGTCAGCGCATGACGCAGCCGTCGATGGTGCTGACGCAGCAGGCCGACGCCCTGATCCAGATGCTGCGCCACGACGAAGCCGCCGCTTGCGCGCGTGAGACGGAGCAGGCGTCGCAGCGCGGACGTGCGCTGTTGCGCACGGCATACCGCGACGCGCGGCGGCTGGTGCGCGAAGCGGTCGAGGAGGAACGCAACCGCCGCGACAACGCACTCGGCCAGGCGCGGGCCGCGGTGGCGACCCGGCGCCGCCAGCATGCGCAACGCGATGCCAGCCAGGTCGTGCGCGCCGCCTGGACCTGTTTGCCGCAGATGTTGCAGACAATCTGGGATGACCCGCAGCAGCGACCCGCCTGGTGTCGAACAGCGATCAATGGCGCAGCGCGTGTGCTGCGACCTGACAAATGGGCAATCATCTGTCCGGCAGCGCTGTCGTCGGCGGAGTTGTTAGCTCTGTGCGAGCAGGCGCGCGCCGCCGGCGTGCGCGAGGTCGTCACGCAGGCTGACAGTGCGCTGCGCGCGGGCATTGCGATCCGCAGCGCGGGCGCAGTGTTTGACGCCACCGCAGCGGGTCTCCTTGCGAGTCGCGCAGACATAGAGGCAGAGCTGCATGCGGCCTGGCTTGCGGAGTCGTCCGCATGAGCGAGGCACGCATTCGCTGGGTCGGCGGTCCGGTGCTGCGCGCCCGCATGGAAGGGCCGTTTCACCTGTATGAGGCCATCCGGGTCGGCGCGGCAGCGCTGCGCGGCGAAGTGATTTCGCTGCGCGGCGATGAACTGGTCGCACAGGTCTATGAAGACACGACCGGCCTGCGTCCCGGTGACCTGGTGCGCGGCAGCTCGCAGCCGCTGTCGGTACGGCTGGGCCCGGGCCTTCTGGGTCACATCTTCGACGGCCTGTTGCGGCCGCTCGAAGTGACGCCCGCGGCTGACAACACGACGCGGTACGATTTCGAACCCTGCGTCCGCAAGGGCCAGCATATCGGCGGCGGTGGCGTGTTCGGGCACGTGCCGGGCGTCCGTCGCCAGGCCTGCCTGGTGCCACCGCAGTATTCCGGGACGATCGAATCTGTTTGCGCGGCCGGTCGCTACGCCGACGATGCGCCGCTGCTGGTGTTGCTGAACGACGCGGGCCAACGGGT